>CABUVB010000106.1 GCA_902494815.1 uncultured Collinsella sp.
CAGGTGCGCGGCGACGCGCGCGTGCTGCTTTCGGGCGAGCGCGTGGCGCTCAACTATCTGCAGCGTATGAGCGGTATCGCCACCTACACGCACAACATGGCGGCGGCGCTCGAGGGTACCAAGACCGTGCTTGTCGACACGCGCAAGACCACGCCGGGCATGCGCGTGTTTGAGAAGGCGGCGGTCGAGATCGGCGGCGGCAGCAACCACCGCTACAACCTGTCGACGGCTGTCATGCTCAAGGACAACCACATCGATGCCGCCGGTGGCGTGACGCGTGCGATCGAGATGGCGCGCGCCCATGCGTCGTTTACCACGACGGTCGAGATTGAGTGCGAGAACCTGGACATGGTGCGCGAGGCTGTGGAGGCCGGCGCCGACATCATCATGTTCGACAACATGACCCACGACGATATGGCTGCCGCGATTGAGCTTATCGCCGGCCGCGCCAAGACCGAGTGCTCGGGCAACGTGGACGCCAGCAATATCCGCGCGCTCGCCGACCTGGGCGTTGACTTTATTAGCTCGGGGGCGCTGACTCACTCTGCGCCGATTCTCGACCTCTCGCTTAAGCACCTGCGTCTGTTGGACGGTAAATAATGGACGCCCGCGAGCGTCGCCGTGCCATCATGGCCGTGCTCGAGGGAGCCAAGGGACCCGTTTCGGGCAGCGCACTTGCCCGCGAGGTGGGTGTGAGCCGCCAGATTGTCGTGCAAGACATCGCTCTGCTGCGCGCCGACGGGCACGATATCGTGGCGACCAACCGTGGTTATGTGCTGCAGGAGGCCCCCAGCAGCCCCGCCGTGCCCACGCGCTTGGTCAAGGTTCGCCACAGCGTGGAGCAGGCGGGCGATGAGCTCACGAGTATCGTCGACGCCGGCGGCTCCGTGCTCAATGTGATCGTCAATCACCGCGTATACGGTAAGATCACGGCTGATCTGGACATCCGCAATCGCCGCGATGTCGAGCGCTATCTGCGCGATATCGAGAGCGGCAAGAGCTTTCCGCTGCTAACGGTGACCAGCGGCTACCACTTCCATCGCATTGCGGCGGAGGACGAACAGACCCTCGACGAGATCGAGGCGATGCTCAAGGAAAAAGGCTACCTTGCCGATTTAATGCCCTACGAGGATGATTTGTCCTAGTCGACGCCGCATCTATAAGTTGCGGTGAAATAGTTCCTAAAATCGGCATCCAAGACATAAAACAGGAACTATTCCACCGCAACTGCCAAGGGTCCCGCTCCAAATTAGCTGCCCACATATGCAAAAGGAGGCCTCCGCGGCGATGCGGAGGCCTCCTTTTTTGTGCACGGTGTACTTTTGAGTGTGCAAGTGGGGGAGTTGTTACTCCTCGACGATCTCGGTGATCGCGCCGGCGGGGCAAGCGTCCTGGCAAGCGCCACAGGCGACGCAGGAGTCCTCGTCAGCGACGGTAGCGACGTCCTGGAGCTCCAGAACGCCAGCGGGGCAGGAGTCGACGCAAACGCCACAAGCGATGCACTCGTCGGCATCAATTACGGGATGAGCCATGGTAGTTTCCTCTCTGTTGACCGACGCTACAGGCGATGCGCGCCGGTTTGATTCGGGCAAAAACATACCACGGGAGCGACCGTTTGCAATACCCTCTGGCCGGCATCTTCATACCGTTCGCCGAGTATGCCAAGGTTTACTAAAAAACGCGCAGGTGGGGCCGTTGAGCTGCATAAATGTTAGCTAAAGGTGACTTGAAATATAGGGCGATTGAGCGTGCTTGCGGAAACCGCATCCCATTATTTTGTCGAAAAACGGGTTGCAGTTTCCGGTTAGGCCCGCTAGCGGAAAATGCGAGCCGGTATCAGCTCTCAAAACGGGATACGGTTTCCGGTTGAGCCTTCAGACGGAAACTGCGACCCGGAATCCACGCTCAAACCGGGATGAGCTTTCCGCAAGACGGCCCCCAGGCACCCCCGGACGCAAACCTCAGCCATCTCTACATAGATCTCAATAGATTTGCCGAGAACTCATTCAGCGCATCTACCTGCGCATTTAAGAACCTAAACTCTCAGCAATAAGAAATCTTATATGAATTGACTTAGATTTTGTATATTCCGGCCCATAAGGGGATACACTACATCCTGAAAGACAAGCCGAAGCGCCGCGCGACAGATCGTCGAGGCGGCGCGAACGCAAAAGAGAGAGGGAATTTCTAATGAGTAAGATTCTTGGTATCGACCTTGGTACTACTAACTCCGCTATGGCCGTCCTCGAGGGCGGTTCTCCGACCATTATCGTGAACGCCGAGGGCGACCGCACCACCCCGTCCGTTGTTGGCTTCCGTGCTGACGGCGACCGCGTCGTGGGTAAGGCCGCTAAGAACCAGGCTGTCACCAACCCCAAGAACACCGTGTTCTCCATCAAGCGCTTCATGGGCCGCAAGTACTCCGAGTGCACCTCCGAGATCAAGACCGTGCCGTACGAGGTCAAGGAGGGCCAGGGTGGCCGTGCCGTCGTCGACATCGAGGGCAAGGATTACACCGCCGAGCAGGTGAGCGCCATGACGCTCGCCAAGATGAAGGCTGACGCCGAGAAGTATCTGGGCGAGACCGTCACCGACGCCGTCATCACCGTCCCGGCCTACTTCAACGACGCCCAGCGTCAGGCCACCAAGGACGCCGGTAAGATCGCCGGCCTCAACGTCAAGCGTATCGTCAACGAGCCGACCGCCGCTGCTCTTGCCTATGGCTTGGACAAGCAGGGCACCGACCAGCGCATCCTGGTCTTCGACCTGGGCGGCGGCACCTTCGACGTCTCCATCCTCGACCTCGCCGACGGCGTGTTTGAGGTTCTGTCCACCTCGGGCGACAACCACCTGGGCGGCGACGACTGGGATCAGCGCGTCATCGATTGGATGGCCGATAAGTTCCAGCAGGAGAACGGTGTCGACCTGCGTCAGGATCCCATGGCCCTGCAGCGTCTGAAGGAGGCCGCCGAGAACGCCAAGAAGGAGCTCTCCGCCGCCCAGCAGACCACCATCAACCTGCCGTTCATTACCATGAACCAGTCCGGCCCGCTGCACCTCAACTACACGCTGACCCGCGCCGAGTTCGAGAAGATCACCCGCGACCTGCTCGAGCGCTGCAAGCAGCCTGTCACCAACGCCCTGCGCGACGCCAAGCTTAAGCTCTCCGATCTGACCGAGGTCATCCTCGTCGGCGGCTCCACCCGTATGCCCGCCGTCCAGGAGCTCGTCAAGACCATGACCGGCAAGCAGCCCAACATGTCCGTGAACCCCGACGAGGTCGTTGCCGACGGCGCTGCCGTCCAGGGCGGCGTGCTTACCGGCGACGTCGAGGGCATCCTGCTGCTCGACGTTACCCCGCTGTCGCTGGGCGTCGAGACCATGGGCGGCATCATGACCAAGATGATCGACCGCAACACCACGATCCCGACCTCCAAGACCGAGGTCTACTCCACCGCTGCCGACAACCAGACCAGCGTCGAGATCAACGTGCTCCAGGGCGAGCGCGAGCTTGCCCGCGACAACAAGTCGCTCGGTAAGTTCCAGCTGACCGGTATCCCGGCTGCCCGTCGCGGCGTGCCGCAGATCGAGGTTACCTTCGACATCGACGCCAACGGCATCGTCAAGGTCTCCGCTAAGGACAAGGGCACCGGCAAGGAGCAGCAGATCACCATTTCTGGCTCCACTGCTCTGTCCGACGACGAAGTCGATCGTATGGTCAAGGACGCCGAGGCTCATGCCGAGGAGGACAAGAAGCAGAAGGAAGAGGTCGAGGTCCGCAACCAGACCGACAGCCTGTGCTACTCCACCGAGCAGACCCTCAACGAGCTGGGCGACAAGGTTTCCGCTGACGTGAAGTCCAAGGCCGAGGCCGCTATCGCCGACGCCAAGAAGGCGCTCGAGGGCTCTGACGTCGAGGCCATCAAGGCTGCCGGCGAGTCCCTGCAGTCTGTGGCCTACGAGCTGGCCCAGGTTGTCTACGCCGACGCTCAGCAGCAGACCGACGGTGCCGCCGGCGCCCAGCCTGCCGACGATGACGTCGTCGATGCCGACTACGAGGTTGTGGACGACGAGGACAAGTAATCATGTCCGCCCGTAAAGCTCGCACGGAGGCGGCTGCCGCTGGCGCCGCCCCCGTTGACTCTGAGGAGAAGGACGTGAAGATTCCCGTAGAGGCCGTCGACGATACTGAGGCCAACGAGGCCGAGGCCGCCGAGGCTGCCGAGAACCAGGTAGAGGATTCCAACAAGGAGGCGACGATGACCGAGGACGAGATGGTGGAAGCTGCTATCCGCGCCGGTGAGGAAGCCGCCGACAACGACTTTAAGCTCAAGTTCGAGCAGGCCCAAAAGGAGCTCGCCGACGTGCGCAGCGAGCTCGATGCTGCGGCAGAGGCTCAGAAGGCCGCAGAGGACAAGGCAAAGGACGCCACCGAGCGCACCGCCCGTCTGCAGGCCGACTGGGAGAACTTCCGTCGCCGCACCGCCAATGAGCGTATCGCCGAGCGCGAGCGCGCGACCGAGAAGCTTGTCACCGCGCTGTTGCCGGTGATCGACGATATCGAGCGCGCGATTGACCATGCCCGCAGTCAAGAGCTTTCCGACGACTTTAAGCAGTTCGTCGATGGCGTTGACGCGGTACATGCCAAGCTGCTCGACGTGTTCGCGCACGAGGGCGTTGAGCCCATCGACCCCAAGGGCGAGGCGTTCGATCCGCTCGAGCATCAGGCTGTGGGTCGCGTCGAGGACGCATCGCAGTACGACGAGACCGTCAACGATGTGTACCAGAAGGGCTACCGCATGGCGGATCGCATCCTGCGTTCCGCGATGGTGACGGTGACCTACGGTGGCGAGAAGCGCCCCGCACCGGAGCCCGAAGCGGCGCCCGAGGATGCTACGGCCGATACGGTCGAGAGCACCGAGGAGTAATTGAGAAGGGCCCCGGGGCAACACCCGGGGCCCTTTCTGGCCTAGTGCCATATGAAAGCATGAGCCGTCGTCTGCATGGGCGGCGGACGTAACAGGAGAGGAGCTACGATGGCTGCAGGCAAAACCTTCTATGACATCCTGGGCGTATCCAAGAGCGCCTCCGACAAAGAGATCAAGAGCGCGTTTCGCAAGCTCGCGCAAAAATATCACCCCGATGCCGGCGGCGACGAGGCCAAGTTTAAGGAGATCAGCGAGGCCTATGAGACGCTTTCGGACGAGAAGAAGCGCAAAGAGTACGACCAGATGCTCATGTTTGGCGGCATGCCGGGCGCAGGCGGCGCGTATGGCGGCGGCTACGGTGCCGGCGCGGGTGCCAGCGGCTGGGGCGACATCTTCGACAGCATCTTTAGCGGCAACGGCGCCTGGGGCAGCGATTGGGGCTCGGGCTTTGCCGGGGCTGCGGGCGCTGCCGGTGCCGGCGCTGGCCGCAGCCGTGCTCGCAAGGGCGGCGACCTGTCGCTGACCGTCGATGTGACGGCCGAGGACGCGTTTCGCGGTGTGACGCACAAGGTCACCTACCGCATTCCCTCGACGGGCGAGCAGCAGACCATTACGGTCTCGGTGCCTGCGGGTGCGGTCGACGGCGGCAAGCTGCGCTACAAGCGTCGCGGCGAGTATGGCGTTGCCGGCGGCGAGCGCGGCGACCTGGTCGTGACCACGCACGTGGAGGAGCATCCGCTGTTTAAGCGTAAAGGTGCCGACGTGACCATGGAGGTACCGGTCTCGGTCTATGAGGCGGCGCTCGGCTGCACGGTGGACGTGCCGACGCCCGGCGGTGCGACGGTTCGTCTGAAGGTGCCCGCGGGTACCCAGACGGGCAAGAAGTTCCGCTTTAAGGAAATGGGGGCGCCCGACGTTAAGCACCGTGGCCGCACGGGCGCGCTGCTCGTCGAGATCAAGGTGCAGGTCCCCACGAACCTATCCGATGACGAGCGCGATGCCATGACCAAGCTGCGCGAGGCCGACACGCGCGATTATCGCGAGAAGGTCAACCGTTACAAGGCGACGTACTAGGGCGGTCGTGGCGCACACCCGCGCCCGCGGGCTTATGATGGACGATAACGAGACGGAAAGGGGTCAGGTAGCATGGCCGAGGACAATAGGAATAAACCGCTGTACATGATCAGCGTGGCGGCCGAGCTGACCGGCATGCACCCGCAGACTCTGCGCGTCTACGAGTCCAAGGGCTTGGTGAACCCCCAGCGCTCGGGCGGCAACACGCGTCTGTATTCGCGTGCCGATATCGAGCGCCTGGAGCTCATCAACCAACTGACCGACGAGGGCATCAACCTCGCCGGCGTGGTGCGCATCCTCGATATGAAGGAGCGTGCCGAGGAGCGCGAGCGCGAGAACGAGAAGCTCCGCGCCCGCGTACGCCAGCTCGAAGATGAGCTGCACGAGTACAAGATGCAAAAGAAGATCACCGCCCTGGCCCCGCGCGACGGCTCAGTTAACCCCGAGCAAGTCATGCGCAAGCTGCTGGGCGCCGGCGGGGATTTGTAGTTACGCGGTTTTACCAAACCGCGTAACGGGCCGACGCTGCTCGACGTCCAGAGC
>CABUVB010000107.1 GCA_902494815.1 uncultured Collinsella sp.
CATCCTGGGCGAAACCTACGGCACCATGGTCTACCAGGAGCAGGTTATGCTCATCTCCGTCGAGATGTGCGGCTTCTCCAAGGGCGAATCGGACTCGCGCATCCGTAAGCCCGTGGCTAAGAAAAAGATCAAGCTGCTCACGTCGACGGTGCTGCACTGGGAGGATGGCTCGGACGAGACCACCTACGACCACTGGATGAACGGCGCTATCAAGAACAACTACACGCGCGAGGTCGCCCAGAAGATTTGGGACGATGTTCTCGAGTTCGCATCCTACGCCTTCAACAAGTCGCACTCCGCCGGCTACGCCATCCTGGTTATGCAGACGGCGTGGCTCAAGGCGCACTATCCGCACGAGTACATGGCGGCCGTTCTGACGTCCTATACGGGTAAGACCGACAAGATCGTGCACTACGTCTCGGCATGCCGTCACGACGGCATCCCCGTGCTTTCGCCAGATGTCAACGAGTCCGGTACCGAGTTCACGGCTACCAAGGAGGGCGTGCGCTTTGGTCTGGCCGGCATCCGCGGCGTGGGCACCGGCGTGGCGCAGGCGATTATCGCCGAGCGCGAGGCGGGCGGTCCGTTTAAGACGCTGCACGACTTTGTCGAGCGCGTGGACTCGAGTCAGGCCAACCGCCGTGTGATCGAATCACTCATCAAGGCAGGCGCCTTTGACTCCACGGGCTATCCGCGCCGCCAGATGATGCACTTTGTGGACAAGAACAACCCCGAGAACATCATCGATGCCGCTGTGAAGCGTCAGAAGGATCGTGCGAGCGGCCAGACGTCGTTCTTCGACATGTTTGGTGATGTTGAGGGCTCGGGCTTTGAGGTGAGCGTGCCCGATCCGGATGGCCAGGAGTGGGACCGCCACCTTAAGTTGAGCCAGGAGAAGGAGGTTCTGGGCATCTATGTCTCGGACCACCCGCTGCGCCCGTTTGAGTATGCACTAGCCAAGGCACGCGACTTCTCGTTCTCGCAGATCGACACTGGCTACGAAGTTCAGAATCCTACGGGCGGTACCATCAACCAGGAGATTCCCGAGGGCAAGGCGCTGTGGTGGGCCGGCATGGTCTCGAGCGTGTCCAAGCGCGTGACCAAAAACGGCGACCCCATGGGCATCGTGCAGCTCGAGGACATGGAAGGCGAGGCTACGGTCGTGGTGTTCCCCAAGACCTACAAGGAGGCCGAGGGGTACCTGTACGGCGAGGTCGATCCCGAGACCGGCGCGCAGCTGTCCGATGCGTTTGTGCGCATTAAGGGCAAACTCGAGCGCTCGGACCGCGGCGACCAGATCATCGCGCAGGAGATCGTGCCGCTGGAGCTCAACGAGGAGAACAACAAGCCCAAGGTGTTTGAGGTCATGGTGCCCAACAGCCGCTTTAGCCAGGGCAATATGGCGCGTCTTGCCACGGTGCTTACCGCCAACCCGGGTGGCGACCGCGTGGAGATCTTTATCGAGCAGGTGGACGGGCGCGTACTGCGTGCCGAGGTGCCGGCCAAGGTCAACGCACGCTCGATTCCGCTGTTGGCAGAGGCAAAGGCCATCGTGGGCAACCAAGGCCGCGTGACGGTTATCTAAGCTACCCCGGGTGAGATTGGAGGAAGTGATGGCGCAGGGGACGTTTGTGCAGGCGCTTCGCAAAGAGGCGGCGTTGAGCGACACCTTTATGAAGGGGCGTTCGCTCATGCTCAACGGCGCCGTGCTGTCGATCGAGGACAGCGGCTCGCGCTTCTCCAAAAACGTGACGGTTGAGGGCTCGGTGCGTGGTTCGCGCGGCGACCTGTACAAGACGCACGTGGCGCTCGACCTGGACGAGCACGAGGTGATCGACTACGACTGCGATTGCCCCGCCGCCTATCGTTACCCCGGTATGTGCAAACACGCTATTGCTACGGCTCTGGCGTATTTGGATGCCAGCGGCGCCGAGCCCGTCGAAGGTTTGCGCACGCCGGTTCGCACGTTTACGGCGCAGCCAAAACAGCCCGCGCGCACCGCGCCCAAAGCGCCGGCCGTCAATCCCAACTTTCCCTTCCCGGCGCCCGTCCCCACGAGCCCCAGCCTCATGGCGGCGCTCTCCGATCTTTCGGACGCGCGCATGGATGAGCTGGCGAGCATGCGCCGCAAGCTTGCCGGTGCCGTTGACCCCGACGCCCCCAAAGCGGCGTTGGAGCCTTCGTTGGTGCCGTACTACAATCCGCTGTTCGCCGACCGCTTTAGCTGGGCGCTCGAGTTCCGCATTCGTTGCGGTTCGGTGTCCTACGTGGTCAAGGACATCGACGGCATGGCCGATGCCTACGTGCGCGGCGGCACCTTCTCGTACGGTAAGAAGCTCACGTTTGTCCATACGCCCGAAGCCTTCGAAGACGTGTCGACAAAGCTGCTCAACCTTGTCGTGACGACAGTTGCCTATCTCGATGACATCACAAGCTCGCGTTCGGCGTCGTACGACTTTGCCCGCAGTGGTTTTGTCGCCGAGCGTCAGTTGCCGCTGTCCGAGCATAGCATCGTATATGTGCTGGACCTGTTGCACGGCCAGACCATCTCTTTTGAGCCCGCCTGGTCGCGGGGGACGACGACGCATCGCACCTATGACGTGGCGGTTGAGATGCCTCCGGAAGGGGAGGACGAGGCGCTGTCTGAGCGCCCACCGCTCCTTGCCGCCAAAATCGCGCCGGCGGCTGGTGGCAGCTACGATCTACGCCTGCCGGCCGATGCATACTGCTTTGCTTCGGGCGACGTTGCCTATCTGGTCGACACCCGCCGTGCGCGCCGCGCTGATGTAGCGTTTGCCCAGCATGCGGCGCCGTTCCTATCGCGCTTACTGCCCTGTCGCACGCCGATCCATATCGCTGTCGACCAGGTGGGGGAGTTCTGTCGTATGGCGCTGCCCATTTTGCGCGACTACACCGACCTTACCGCGCCCGCCGCGCTCGATACCGTGGCGCCCGAGCCGAGCTTTGCTATGGCGATCGGCGTCGACGATGGGCTTGTGACCTGCAAAATTACGGTTACCTACGGCGACTGGTTGGCAGACCTCTTTAGTCTGGGCGCTCCGGGCAGTCTCTTCGAAGAGCAGCGCCCGGGTGTGCCGCCCCGCGACGAGGTGGCAGAGTTTCGCGTTATGGACACGGCGGCCCTGTATTTCGACTTTTACGAGGGCGGTCTGGCGTTTGAGGAGCGCGATGACGAGAGCCTGTTCCGCTTGCTGACCGAGGGCCTGTCTGCCCTGTCCGAGCTGGGTGAGGTCATGCTCAGCGATCGTCTGCGCCAGATTTCGGTCCGCCCCGCGCCCAAGCTTTCGGTGCGTGCGACCGTCAAGAGCAACCTGCTTGACGTCGAACTGGGCGCGAGCGGGCTTTCGGCGGCAGACCTTGCCATCTATCTGGACTCCTACAAGCGTCACCAGACGTTTGCGCGTCTCACGTCGGGCGACATCGTGCGTCTGGACGAGGGTGCCCGCGCCGCGTTTGGTCTTGCCGAGGACCTGGGCGTCGATGCCGTCGATCTGCTCGACGGCGTGTCGCTTCTCGCGTCGAGTACCCTGTTTGTCGACAGCATGCTTGCGCGCACGCCCGAGCTCGAGGCCGATCGCGATGCCGCGTTCCGCCGCACCGTCGAGCGCCTGGACACGCTCGGCAAGATGGACTTTACGGTGCCGGTCTCGCTCAAGGCCACACTGCGCGGCTATCAGGTCGACGGCTACCAGTGGCTCGGCTCGCTCGAGCACCTGGGCCTCGGTGGCATCTTGGCCGACGATATGGGCCTGGGCAAAACGCTGCAGATGATCGCACATATCTTGGCGCGCGTGGAGGCGGGGGACGCTAAGCCCACGCTTGTGGTGTGCCCTGCGTCGCTTGTGTACAACTGGACCGCCGAGCTGGAGCGCTTTGCCCCGTCGCTCGATGTGTGCGCCATTGTGGGTGCCAAGGCGCAGCGTCGCGTGCAGATCGCCGGCGTGGCCGAGCATAACGTGGTCGTGACGTCGTATGACCTTATGCGGCGCGATATCGACGAGTACGTCGAGCAGGACTTTGCCCGTGTGGTGCTCGATGAGGCCCAGTACATTAAAAACCCGCTCACCCAGGTGGCGCGCGCCGCAAAGCGCCTGCCTGCCGGCGTGCGCTTTGCCCTGACGGGCACGCCCATCGAAAACCGCTTGTCCGAGCTCTGGAGCATCTTCGACTTTTTGATGCCGGGCCTGCTTGGCACGCGCGAGTCGTTTGCCAAGCGCTTCGAAAGCCCGGTCGAGCACGCCGAGGGCGACAGCGCCGCTCGCCTGCAGGCACTCGTGTCGCCGTTTGTACTGCGCCGTGTCAAGGAGGACGTGGTGGCCGATCTGCCCGAAAAGATCGAGGACACGGTCGTGGCTCAGCTCACCGGCGAGCAGCGCAAGCTCTACCTGGCCAACCAGGACCGCATCGCCCAGCAGGTACAGCACCGCGAGTCATCCGAGTTTAAGAAAGACAAGCTCAAAGTGCTCGCCGAGCTCACCAAGCTGCGCCAGATCTGCTGCGACCCGCGTCTGCACTACGAGGATTACAAGGCGGGGAGCGCCAAACTCGATACGTGCATGGAGCTCGTGCACGGCGCACTCGACGGTGGTCATCGCATCCTGTTGTTCAGCCAGTTTACGGGCATGCTCGATATCATTGGCAAGCGCCTGGCCAAGGAGGATATCGCCTTCCTTAAGCTCACGGGCGCTTCGTCTAAGGAGAGCCGCGCCAAGATGGTCGCGCAGTTCCAAGCGGGCGAGGTACCGGTCTTTTTGATTTCGCTCAAGGCGGGCGGCGTGGGCCTTAACCTGACGGCTGCCGACGTGGTCATCCACTACGACCCGTGCTGGAACGTGGCGGCGCAGGACCAAGCAACTGACCGTGCACACCGTATTGGCCAGCAACATACCGTGACCGTGTACAAGCTCATCGCCAAGGACACGATCGAGGAACGCATTATGCAGATGCAGGAGTCCAAGCGCGACCTGGTCAACAGCGTGCTCGGCGGCGACGGCATCTCGTCGGCGCTGTTTACCCGCGAAGATGTTCTGGCGCTGCTGGGCGGCGACGGTCGCTAGCCGCGCGCGGGGTGGGATTGCTGGAGTGGGCAGGACGGTCGACGCATTTTGGTCCGACCGCTTGCCTGATCCGTTATGTGTTCATTTGCAATGCCGTGGATGGTTTGTCTGCCTTTGGGCATAAGAACCATCAAGAACATTGGCACATCAGCAAAGGAGAACATCATGGCGAAATTCTTTAAGGACCCCGACGGCAAGCTCATCGCTGCCCTTGGCGACGACGTTGCGACCCCTGCCGGTTGCACGGAACTGACTGCAAACACTGAGGACGCGGCGCACGAGAAGCACGTTCCTGTTGTCGAGACCGAGCGTGACGGTCACGTGATTCGCGCACGCGTTGGCTCGGTCGAGCACCCCAGCCTGCCCGAGCACTACATTGAGTGGATCGCCCTTGAGGCCGAGGGCCGCTTGGAGGTCCATTACCTTGAGCCCGGCATGAAACCCGCGACGTTTTTCGCGGGCGGCTCCAAGACCGGTACCGTCTATGCCTATTGCAACCTGCACGGGCTGTGGTCCGCGACGTTCTAGGAGCGCGCCCCCGCTCGGGGTATCATAGCTAGCATATGCACATGCGAGCGCCGGCTGCATTATGCGGCCGGCGCTTTTACTACGACAACGATGGTTTACGACGGAAAGGGCTGAGCCATGAAGCTCGCGCTTGCACAGATCGATATGCGCCTGGGTGATATTGAGGGCATTTGCGGCCGCATCGAGGACCAGGCTCGTCTGGCCCGCGAGCGCGGGGCGCGCGTGCTGTGCGTTCCGGCTCCGCTCTTTATGGGCGCCATGCCCGGTGGCCTGGTGGGCGCTGCCGACTTTGAGCACGACGTGCTTGCCGGCTTGACCGGTGTCGCCGAGCGTATCCAGGAGCTTGACATGATCTGCATCGTGCCCGCGGCGGTTTCGTTTGAGGGCCAGCCGCTGCTCGACTACATGATGCTCAAGGACGGTCATGTGGTGCCGGCGCGTTCGAGCATTGCCCTGCAGCGTGGCGAGAACAACGACACACGTTGGGCGCCGCCGGTGTTCGACGTGGACGGCGTGCGCATCGCCGTGATTTTTGACTTGGACCGCGAACTCGAGATGTTGCCGACCGGTGTTGACCTCATTGCGTATTTCCAATTCAACGCGTTTGACATGACCGACCGCGAGACTGCCGCCATTGCCGCCGTTCGCAGCGGCGCCTACCGCAAGATCGCATCCAAGCGCAGCGTGTGGTTTGCCTGCATGGCGCCGGTCGGTGCCTTTGACGAGTCGGTGTATACCGGCGGTTCGTTTGTGCTCGACGACTGCGGTCGCGTGGTGGCCCAGGCACCGTGTTTTGAGGAGAGCCTGCTGGTTCAGGAGATTCAGCGCGGCGTGATGCTCGATGCCCTGGAAGATCACGAACTGCCCGAGTTCCGTTCCGAGGAGTGGCTGTGGCAGGCGCTGGTGCTCGCCGTGCGCGACAACGCCCG
>CABUVB010000108.1 GCA_902494815.1 uncultured Collinsella sp.
GTTGGTGGTGAGCGTCTCGGTTGCGGACATGCCCACATTGAGCTCGTTGAAACCGGCCTCGGCCCAGATGCCGTGGCCCGGGACAACATCGGGGACGCTCGTGTAGCGCATGGGGTTATTGGGCAGTTCAACGGTCAGGTGGCTCAGGACGCTTGTGTAGACGCGCGGCTGCTCGTCGGGATGCACCACGCGCATACGTTTGGGCTCAAACACCCCGTTGGACGAGTCCTCGTTACGCGCGACCAGGGTCGACCCGTCGTAGCTTGCGTTTTTACCGACCAGAATCGTTGTGCACGGCATGCGCATCCTCCTTGAGCGAAGAAATCAAACGGCAACAGTGTATCGCTTCGGCGCAGAAAGGGCGAAACCACGGCGCTGGCAACCCCTGTGGTCAAAAAATGCCAAATATGAGTACTGTCACTAATTTAGTAACAGCAATTTTGCTACGCATGGGTGTCGAAAGTCTACATTTGTTCAAAAATTAGATGATGTACTTCCCCATAGGTCCAATAAAATAGGCTCTCTATCGATAATAAATATCGTTAGAGAGCCAAATTAACCTAAAATATATGTGACTATCTTGGCAACAGTACTCATATTTGGCATTTTTTGTCCACGGGGTATAGAACTAACCCCTCAAACAGCCCAAACGCCTATTTCGATGCGCGCTCCGCCGCCTCAATCACGTGTTTGGCGAGAATCGCGGTGGTCACAGCCCCCACGCCGCCCGGCACGGGCGTGATGGCGTTAACGACCGGCTCCGCAGCATCAAAATCGATGTCCCCGACCAGCTTGCCAGCAGCCTCGTCCCAGTTAATGCCAACATCAATGATCGTCTGGCCCTCGCGAACGGCATCCGCGCCAATCGTGCTCGCGCGTCCAACGGCCGCAACAACGATATCGGCAGAACGGCACTCGGCAGCAAGATCGCGTGTATGCGTATGGCACGTCGTCACCGTGGCATTGCGAGCCGTAAGTGCGGCGGCAACGGGACGCCCGATCACCAGCGAGCGCCCGACCACAGCAACCTTAGCTCCATCCAGCTCAACGCCGTAATGATCCAGCAAAGCAAGCACGGCTTCGGCTGTGCAGGGGGCAAAACCCTCGCCGCGCCCCGAAAGCGTGGTGAGCAGCGAAGCCGGCGTCATGGAGTCAACGTCCTTGGCGGGATCGAGCGCTGCGGCGACGGCGTTCTCGTCAAGGCCGGCGGGCAGCGGGCGGAACATCAAACAGCCATGAACAGCCGAATCGGTATTGATGTCCTCGATGGCCGTCAACAGCTCGTCCTGCGAAACATCGGCAGAAAGCAAAACGCGACGAGCCTCAATCCCCACTTTTTCGCAGCGCTTGAGCGCACCGCGCTCGTAGGATAGGTCGTCCTCGCGTTCACCTACACGCACGATAGCCAACGTCGGAACAACGCCCCGCTCGCGCAGGGCTGCGCAGCGAGCAGCAAGTTCCTCAGTCAAAGCGCGAGCAACGGGAGCACCCTTCAGCAGTTCAGCCATGGCTATCCTCTCTTCCTTGCAGCGTCGGAGGCGCGGCGCGCCAGCGCATCGGCGCGCGGCAACCATGTGTCGAGCGACTCATCACACGCCGTCTCGAGCTCCTTAGCACGAGCGCGATCCTTCATAGACGTGGTGTTCGCAAAGAGCGTCAAGCTCGCGCCCTGCATAGCGGCACGGCAGAACACGGCGCCGCACGCCACATCGGACAGCAGTTGACGCGAACCCTTGTCGGCCATGTCCTCGAGCAGCGCCAGCGCACGCCCGCAGGCATCCATAATGCGATACGGCGGCAGAGCGGCCACATGCAGCGCATCCTGAATCGCGGTCGCTCGAGTCGGATCGTCACGCGGAATACCGTACGCCGCGGACACCTGCCCGTAGGCACGAACGTCCTCGGCAACCAACTCGACAAGCTCCTGGGACAGCTCATCAGCCTGAGCAAACGCGCGCGCCAGGTCATCCGCACGATCAGCAAGCGCGGGATTGGTCGCACCGTAGCGGGCAACCATTCCGCACAGCGAGGCGCCCAGTGCACCTACAAAGGCGCTCGCGCTACCGCCGCCGGGAACCGGCTCGCGTGCGGCAAGCGCCTCGGCAAACTCTCGACATGTTTTATCCATCATCTCTTGGCTCATACGCACGCACCTTCAAGTCATATACATCGGTCGGGTGGCAACCGCCGACCGACCGCATCAATCACATAATGGTGCTAAGTCTAGCCCATAAGTACATGAGCGTCAGCGCACCTGGCCATCGCGGATTTCTATGACGAACGATAGGCCTCGGCACCGCAAACATGGGACACATGGCCCACCTTTCGAGACTTCCGGACGTCAAAAACTGAGGCATATCTATAAACAAGGAACCTGTTGGGGCAACGCCCACGCACGCGCGCCCCATTAAATCAACGGGCACCTCACCCCGGGGAGGGCCGACAGCATCGGCCCTCCCCTCTTTTGCGACCGCACATATTGCCACTTGTCGGCGCAATTCCAGCCCCCAGAATGGGACACATGGCCCACCCTAGCGAGCCGTCCGCGCGTACAGTAAAGGCAGGTAATCCATGGGCGGTTACAGATCGAGGAGGACACGACCATGAAAAAGAAGGCCTTTGCGATTCTCACCCTCTGCATCAGTCTCTTTGCCGCGGTTGCCCTGGTGGGTTGTGGCGGAAACGGCGACGCTACCGGCAGTGGCGGTGACGGCGGCGCGGAAAAGCCAGCCGTGGATATGAGGACCGACTTCATTTGGTTTAAGGTCGAAGTCCCCGAGGGCGTCGAAATCACGGACGTCGCAGGCGATACCGCCGACAGGGCCCAGTTTAAGTTCACCGAGAGCGAGCATGCCAGCGACCGCTTCATCCCCGTCTTCGATCCTGACAAGAACGCCGATGAACTGTTTGACTACGAGGCAAAGTGGAAGGCCAACTCCGGATGGACCGAGAGCGATCCCGTTAAGTACAACGGCAAGACCTGGCGCAGCGCCTACTTTACGCACTCGGGCGGCGTGACGACCGAGTACTTCACTGACGTTGACGGCGGCAGTGTGTACGTACGTATCGACAATGTCGAGGAGCACAAGGACGCCGTCGAGACCATGATGAAGTCTCTGGAGTTTGCCGACGACATCGCCAAGGCCAAGACCGAGGCCATGGACGTCAAGCTCGAGGATATCGAGATCAAGCGCTAAGCGACTGGCGAGCACAACGGGAAACACGGACGCAGTGCAAACAAGCGACGGTATCCCAGCGCTTCGTACCCAGGGAGGGCCGGTAAGCCGACCCTCCCCATTCTTATGCCGGTAGCCGACGAACGCAGGATGCCGGGCTCCAAAACCATCCCAGACGTGATAACAGCACAAATAGACAAGTGCCCCAACACGTCCGCCCGCCGATTTATAGCGCCGCGCAGGCAATTTAAACCGGCGTCTTTAAACATCTGGGCAGTATAGTGACCAAAACAAGTGCATAACCGCACCCTGCGAACGGAGGAGATATGACCGAACACCATGCCATCAGCCGCCGAGCGTTTACGCTGGGCCTAGGGCTTGCGGCGTTGTCACCACTTGCAAGCCTGCCTGAAACCGCAGCGCCGGGCATTCCCCTGCGAACGGCATTTGCAGACAACACACCCGCACCGTCGGACAGCCTCGACAATTTCGTCATTCGCCTTCGCCCCGCGGGCTATTTTCGCACCGCGAGCGTCAACCAAGACGGCAACGTTCGCGGCAACGTCTGCCACCTGTTTAACGACGGCACGTCCAGCAAGCTCATCCTTGAGAACGTAACGACCAAGAATGACGATACAAACTGGTATGCTATCCGCACCTTGCTCAATTTCGAAGAGCATAAAAAGACGGGCTACAGCATTTGGTCGGTCGACGACGACTCGGACAAAGATGGAAAGGTCATCCACGTATGGGGCGGCGAGTATGACAACAAGCCCAGCCGCGCTTTTGCGTTCGAACGTCAATCAAACGGAACCTATATCATTCGAGACCGCACGGTCGAGAAAGAAACCGAGAAAAAAGACATTAAGTACCTGGCAATAGAATCGGACGGCAAAGACCAGGACAACAATAAGATCTGCCATAAGAGTAAGAGCATTCCGTGGGAGCTAGAACTTGTCGGTTACGACATGGGCAAGATCAATACCACAGTTAGAAGTATCGACTGGACCACGTATAGCAGCTACGTCGACGGACCATGCTGGATGAAATACGTCGACGACAACAAGTACCTCGACGAGCTGAGTATCCCGGGCACGCATGATTCGGGCACCTGCAGCGTGGACAACGACACCGAGCCCCAATCCTCACAAGCAAAGTGCCAGCAGGATTACATCCCGACGCAGTTGCTCGAAGGCATTCGCTATTTTGATATCCGACTCGGAAGGAACGACGAGAACGGCGACCCCGGTATCGACCATGGAAGATGCTACCTGCTCAAAAAAGACGGGGGCTTTATGCATCTCTCCGATGTCATCGGTTACTTCAAAACATTTTTGAACGAAAACCCGTCAGAAGCGCTCATCATGCTTGCGTCACGAGGCAACGACGAGGCTACCGACGAAAGCGTTACGACGGCTTTCGCCAAGGTTATGCACGATAATCCCGATCTGTTCTACACGTCGAGCCGAATCCCCACACTGAACGAGGTGCGCGGAAAGATCGTCCTGCTGCGTCGATTTGTACTCGCCGGCAACAGCGTAAGCAGCCACACGTGGGGCCTCGATCTCACCCAATGGGACGACAAAATCAAGGCGCATTCCGGGCAGTCGATGTGCCTCGTCCAAGACGCGCGAGGCTTTGAGACTACGGGCAATGCGGGCGACAAAGAGCCCTATTGCACCAAGGTATACGCCCAGGACCATTTTGAATGCACCGGAACCGACAAGATTAGCTGGGTCGATATGGCGCTGCGAGAGACGACCAATCTCACGCGCAACAAGGTGGACGTCGAGGACAATGATGGCGCCAAGGTGCAAGTCCTGGAACGCTGCTGGTCTATCAACTACACCAGTTGCACGAATTACAAACAAGGAAGCAATCCTTTTACCGCGGCGCGAGTGGTCAACGAGCATCTGTACAAGAGCCAGTACATCAATCCCAGCGGCAGCGATAAAACAAAGTCAGATTGCCTCAAGCACGTTGGCATTATCGCGTCCGACTTTGTCGATTCGGCACTGGCCCGGAGCATCTACCAACGCAATTACGACGCGAAGCACAAGCCAACAGTTTCATGCTGCCTCCCGGACCGCATGCACATGACGTATGGAGACTCGCTGAGCGATGCCTCGCTCCAAGATGGCAAGACCGTTGGCGAGGGCCGTTTCCGCCTTGTCGACAGCAGCAACGTACTCAACGTGGCCGCTTCTGGCAGCGCGTTTGCCATCGAATACGTGGATGTCGACGCCCTGGGCAACGAGACCGTTACGGGGCTGCAGGGCTCTGTGCCCATCGATATCGATCGACGCGCGCTGACGCCCCATTTTGAGGGACTCGAAGGCCTTAAGGCCGGCGAAGACGTGCGCGCCAAGATTGCGGCATCACTCGAGGGCAAGCTCGAAACCGATGCCTGCACGGCCCAGCTCGAGTTTGTGCACGACGCGAACGGCGCTCCGGGCACAGCAATGGCCGAGGGCGAAACATTTGCCGCAGGAACGTACTGGGTGCGCGTGAACGGTCTCTTGGGCAACGCGGCGCAGAACTACACGCTCGCCAGCGACGGAGCCGCAAGCTTTACCGTAGCGGCCTCGGACAGTGCTGCCGGCGCCGGCACCGGCAGCGGCACGGGTTCCAACGCAGACGGCGCCGACAAGAACGGCGGCGGCAACAAGAGCAAGGGCTCGACCGGAAAACTCGCCGACACGGGCGACGGCTCCGGCATTGCCGCCGGGCTCGCTGCCGCCGCCGTGGCGACAACGGTCGCCGGCGCGGCGATGCTTGCCAATGACCGCGAAAACGTTGGGGACGACAGTGAATAGGCAAGCCCGCCTTTTAGACACATCGACTCAATTGGGGGGCGCAGAATACCGTTCTGCGCCCCGATTTTTACCTTAGCCCGAACACCGTTATCGGCTACATCACCATGTTCAGCGCATTCACGAGCTCCTGAGCTTGGGAGCGGCTGCTCAGACTAAAGACACAGGCAGTCAACAGCCTGTTACGTAGGAAAACGTCGCGGCCCTTGATCCTGCTGACCCCCGTAATGTCCTTAAGATAAACAATCTCGGTGTGCTTGCCACCAAAAGTGCCCTTCTTGAGCACCTCGATGCGGTTAGGGTAGATCTTGACGTCTTTAAACCTACCCGAACCTTTGTCCTGGAACAGCAGCGTGTTGTTGTCCATACGCGTCACTCCCGCGGGGTTCGCTAAAACTGCCTCTATGGTCACATTTTAACCACCGCAAGGCCCCATGCGATGATGTCAGACAGCACAGCAATTCGTGTCCGCGCGAGGCTTTAA
>CABUVB010000109.1 GCA_902494815.1 uncultured Collinsella sp.
CCACCATGTGTGCGGCGCAGCTTGCCGGACTCGGCGAGCGCGTCTAGGTCGGCACGGGCGGTAACGGAGGACACGCCAAAGGTCTGGGCGATTTCTGCTACCTGCACCGAGGCGTTATGTTCGAGCATCTCCATGATGGCGGCACGACGCTCGTCGGCGAAAGCTCGGGTTGTTGCATGGGCCATATCTGCTCCATCATCGTCTGAAATTTGCAGGAATTGTGTTGAGTCTATTTTCGTTCATTTTCTTTTTAAGTAAGAAAACGCCTTTCGATTACTTATCTTTTCTATAAAAGAAAGACGCTGAACGCTCAAAATTCAATATCGAACATGTCCACTCGGCTCAAATTCCTTCCGTTTACTTTTCAAAAACGACTGTATTGACCTGCATGGGCTCAATATCTCGCGCGTGTAAAGCCGCTGAATTTCATACAATGAGCGCAGTAAAACGCAAGGTAAAACGCCTTGTGAACAACTACGCCCGATGTCCAGATGCGGGCGAGGGAGAGGAGCAAACGCTCATGGCACTTGTTACCACCGAAAAGATGCTCAAGGACGCTCAGGCCGGCCACTACGCCGTCGGCGCGTTCAACGTCGAGAACCTCGAGTTTGTTATGGCCGTTCTGGCCGCTGCCGAGGAGACCAAGTCCCCCGTCATCATGCAGACCACCCCGGGCACCATCAAGACCGCTGGTCTGGACTACTTCTACGGCATGGTCAAGGCTGCTGCCGAGCGCGCTTCCGTGCCCGTCGCTCTGCACCTCGATCACGGCGATGGCTATGACCGCTGCATGCAGGCTTTCCGCACGGGCTACACCTCTGTCATGATCGACGGTTCGCACGAGTCCTTCGAGGACAACATCGCCCTGACCAAGTCCGTCGCCGATGCTGGCCGCGCCATGGGCGTGCCCGTCGAGGCAGAGCTCGGCAAGGTTGGCGGCAAGGAGGACGACGGTCCCGCGGTTGAGGGCGAGAGCCCCTACACCGATCCGGCTGAGGCCAAGGAGTTCGTCGAGCGCACTGGCTGCACCTCTCTCGCTATTGGCGTTGGCACCAGCCACGGTGTGTACACGAGCGATCCGCACATCGAGCAGTCCGTGGTCAAGGCCATCCGCGACGCCGTCGACGTGCCGCTGGTTCTGCACGGCACCTCCGGTGTGCCCGATGAGCAGGTTGCCGAGGCTGTGAAGAACGGCATCTGCAAGGTTAACTACGCCACCGAGCTGCGTCAGGCCTACACCAAGGGCTTCATGGCCTACATGGCCGAGAACCCCGCCTGCTTCGATCCCAAGAAGCCGGCCAAGGAGGGTATGCGTGAGATCACCGAGCTGGTTAAGATCCGCATGACCAACCTCAACTCCGTGGGCAAAGCAGAGTAACAGCAAGGGTACTCCGACTCGCTACATATCCCGGGGAGGGACGATGGCTTAGTTCCCCAATCGTCCTCGGGCATGCAAAAAGCCTCGTTGCGCACTTCGTGCGGCGAGGCTTTTTGCCCCCTGCGGAAAGATTGGGGAACTAAGCCCTCGTCCCTCCCAGGTTGACCTACTCGAGGTCGTCGCCCTTGTGGCGTTGGGGCTGAAAGGGTGGGACGCGTGGGTTATTTGGTTGTTAGGGTTAACAGGTCGTTGGGGGTTTCGAGGTTGTAGGTGGCATTTGGGATGTCTTGGTGTGATCCCCATGCTGCTCTGGCAAAACTGACCCCTGCCGAAGTTGCGCATTGTTCGTCGTAGACGGTGTCGCCAACGTAGACGACGTTGCCAGGATTCGCGCCCGTACGCCGGAGATATTCGAGCATGGGTGCGGGTGCGGGTTTATGTTCGGTTGTGTCTTCGACAAGGATGATGTGCTCAAAATACTTATCGAAACCAAGGGGTGCAATTTCTTTTGCGTATTCGTCGCGCGCACGTGAGGAGACAATGCCAAGTTTGCAGCCGTTGTTGGCGAGTGTTGCGATGACTTCAAGCAAACCTGGAAACACGCTGATGGTGCTTTTAAAGCTGGCGGCAACTTGGCACCAGCGATCCAACGTTGCCTGCGAGTAGATTCCAAGTTTCTCAAGGGCATCCGTGCCGGGTATGCCGAGGGCAAATTCAAGCTCGTGTCGGGGGAGCGTTTTGCCGGTCTCTTCTTGGACAATCTGGACAAGCGATGATAGAACGCTTTCTTCTGTATCTGCCAATGTCCCATCAACGTCAAATACGATATGGTCAAAGTGCTTCATATGATTGCTCCTCTCTGTTGTTTGCCTGCAAGTTTGATGCGGTGACAGAAGAAAGGCTAGCGGGATTTCTGTCTGGTGCTATCGAGATTCTGCCTCGCTGCTCGATAGCTCGAAGGAGTGCATCCCATTTGTTCTTTAAATACCTGGCCAAGATGGCTTGCTGTCGCAAAGCCGCATTGGCGCGCGACCGTCTGTACCGTTCGCGTGGTGTGTGCCAAGAGCTTGCAAGCACGGTTTATACGGTATGCGCGCAGATATGCCGCCGGGGTCGTTCCTGCGCAAGCTTCGATAATGCGGTAACACTCTCTTTCGCTTACGCCGGCTGCAGATGCCATTTGGGGCACATCTATAGCGGCTGCATAGTTTGCGCGGATATAGTTCAGGATTGCCTTGAACTGTACGTCGCGGTTGGTCATCCAAGAGGCGTTGTCGGAGGAAAAGAGCGGTTCGGCCTTGGCGTAAATCTGAATCCAGAGCTCTGACAAGCTATTCCGAAGCGCCATCTCGTTCTGCGGCCGTTGAAGGTCGTGGTTAAAGGAACTCTTTAGCAAATCGATAAAGGGCATATCGTCGGGGTTGGTGGGCGACCATTTGAGCACATCGACGCCTCGACATTGCAGCAAAGGATTGATATAGCGCTTTTGAAGGCGTCCCGCGGGATCGCCGAGCATCGACGGCTGAAAGATATGCAGCATTTGAATGGCTGGCGCCGAATTGGGCGATTGCAGCGTGCTGTGCAAAACGCCGCCGTTGATAAAGCCGGCGGACCCTTCCTCAAAGCGTACGTGCTCATGAGCCGCGCGCGTTCGATAGTCAATCGCTCCCTGCTCCATGTAGAAAAGCTCAACTTCGGAATGCCAGTGCCAGGGGACGGAATTGCCCGGATAGCGAGCGAATTCTGCGCGTTCGGCAATATAGGGCCAGTCTTCGGCGGTCTCGGGAAACGCTTCCTCGCGTCCTCCGCGGTGCAATTCTATGTGATCCATGTTTCGCATGGCATCAGTATAAAGCGCGATGGGCTTAGATTGCTCTTGCCTGTTCGGGGAACGCCTTGTCTAGGGATGCTTGGAGCTTTTCGAAGGATGCTCGCAAGTTGTGGCTCTGGTCGGTTGACCGTTTGGCTTTTGTGGTGGGGGAGTCGAGGAGGCCGTTTCTCTGTGTCGGGGGGAAGGAGAAAAGATCTGCATGTTTTAGGGATGGCTGCTGTGCTGCGTCATTGGAAGAATGCATGCTTATGCGGCCTCCTCGATGTCCACCAAAAGGTTGCGCACGGGGTGTGCTGCTAGGTCCCGTGCGTTGGCAGTATTATGCCGCGGCTGTTGCAAAGAAGCGCTAAAGAAAGGCTTAATGAGGTTTGACGTTGCTATGAAACCGCAGGTCAAAGCTATTGAGTAACACTCTTGAAAGGTTGGGGGCTTAAGGGCTTTCTAAGGTTTATGGCGCGGATGTGGCTCGCCTGTGTGGGGCGTGTGGGCGGCTCGTTCCTAGTGCTGCGGCTCTGCGGCCCGCACCTGCTCGATGACCTTTTCCATCGTGGCGTCGATGCGGTCTTTCTTGAGCTCGCATTCCCAGATGGTTATGGGCGTCCAGCCCATTTGAGTGAGTGCTGCCACGGCAGCGCGGTCGCGCTCGACGTTGCGACGGAACTTTGCCTCCCAAAACTCAACGTTGCGCTTGGGCTGGCTAGGGTTGCATTTGGGGCAGCGGTGCCAAAAACAGCCGTTGACGAAGATGGCGATCTTGCGGCCGGGGAAGGCGATGTCGGGTTTTCCGGGCACCTTCCATTCCAGACGGTACCCCGTAAGGCCTGCGGCGCGCAGGCGCCGTCGTACGAGCAGCTCGGGCTTGGTGTTGGCGCGTTTGTTGCCCTTCATGGACTTTTTGATGGCGGCGCGACGGCGGACCAGTTCGCGCTCGTCAGCGGAGAGGTCCGAGGTATCGATGCCGTCGAGCAGGCCGGGCTTGGGACGCTTCTTGCTGCGGCGCTTAGGTGCGCGCTTGGGTTTGGTGGTGGCCTCGGCGTCGTTGGCAGTGCCGTTGGCCTCAAGCCGATCTTCCTTCAGCTCAATCAGGGCATCAATGAGCCCCTTGTCAGCGGGCATCCATTCCACCGTGGCAAGCGAGGTACGCGGAATCCAGCGGATATCGAGCTGGCGGTCGTGCTTCTGGGGCTCGCCAGACCCTTTGGTCAGCGAGCAGTAGTAACACTCCATGGAGAGATGAAAATCGGGGTAGTCATACTCAACGGTGTAGAAATCGCGCAGGTTGGTGACTTTGACCTGCAGCTCTTCCATAAGTTCGCGTCGCACGGCGTCTTCGGGCGACTCGCCGCGCATGAGCTTGCCACCGGGAAACTCCCAAAGTCCCTGCATGTCGCCATAGCCGCGCTGCACGGCAAGCAGCTCATCGGATCCTTCCTTGCGAATGATCCCAGCGGCAACATGAACAGTCTTCAACAGGAGTCCTCCCTCAACATCAATACGTAACAGGGTGGCTACCCGTACCTTACACAACGGTAAGGCAAGCGTAAGCCATATCGATGGTAGCCGACTCGTCTTCTTGCGACTATAGATGCCGTAGACTAATCGCAAGAAAGGACTCGGTATGCAAACCACGCACATGGCGACCCCGGTACTGGAGGTCGCGCATCTCGAAAAGGTATATGGAGCGCTGGGCAACGTGACCCGCGCGCTCAACGACGTCAGCTTTACCGTCAACCGCGGCGAATTTGTTGGCATCATGGGCGCTTCGGGCTCGGGCAAGTCGACGTTGCTCAACTGCGTTTCGACCATCGATAGCGCCACAAGTGGCACGATCCGCATCAACGGCCAGGACGTAACACGCATGAAGCAGGCTAAGCTTTCGCAGTTCCGCCGCGAGGAGCTCGGCTTTATCTTCCAGGACTCCAACCTGCTCGATACGCTCACGGCACGCGAGAATATCGCCCTGCCGCTCACCATTGCCCGCACAAACTCGGCAGAGATCTCGACCCGTGTGCAGGATGTGGCAGCGCGCCTGTCTATCAGTCAGGTGCTCGACAAGTATCCCTACCAGATGTCCGGCGGTCAGCAGCAGCGCGTTGCCGCGGCTCGCGCGCTCGTCACCGACCCCACCATGATCATGGCCGACGAGCCCACCGGCGCCCTCGATTCCAAGAGCGCTCGCCTGCTGCTCGAGAGCCTGGAGGCCCTTAACCGCCGTCTGCGCGCCACCGTGCTCATGGTCACGCACGACAGCTTTGCCGCCAGCTACACGAGCCGTGTGCTGTTTATTCGTGACGGCAAGATCTTCACCGAGCTGCGCCGCGGCGACACCGACCGCCGAGAGTTCTTCGACCGCATTATGGAGGTCGTTGCCATGATGGGCGGTGAGGGCTCCGATGCTCTGTAAACTCGCTTGGGGCAACGTCCGCCGCGCCGGCCGCGACTACCTCGTCTACCTTTTGACGCTCACCCTGGGCGTCACGGTCTTCTATGCCTTTAACACCATCTCGATGCAGGTCGACATCGCCGGCATCGATGAAAAGGGCTTGGCGCAGGTTATGGGCAGCATGCTCGGCAACCTGACGTACTTTTTGGCCGGTGTCATGGCCTTTTTGATGGTGTATGCCAATAACTTCATCATGAAACGCCGCAAGAAGGAGTTTGGCCTGTACCAGGTGCTCGGCATGGGGCGCGGGCGCGTCGCCACGATTATGGCGCTCGAGATGGTGATCGTTTCGGTCGTGGCCTTTGTCGCCGGCATTGTGCTTGGTGTGGGACTCTCCCAGCTCATGACGTTCTTTACGGCCTCGCTCTTTAAGACACAGATCGCCAATTTCCACTTCTTTTTCTCGGTGCATGCGTTCAACCTGACCCTTGCCTGCATGCTCGTAATGTTTGTGCTCACGCTACTGCTGAACCTTCGCGCCGTGCGTCGTACCAAACTCATCGAGCTTATGGGTGCCGAGCGTCGCAACGAGAGCATCAAGACACGCAACCCCTGGATCGCGATTGCCATCTTTGCCGTGGGCGTGGTGCTTGTGGGCGTGGCCTATTACCGTCTGCTACGTGATGGGTTCCCGCTAACCGCGACGGACAGCAAGCTGCAAGAGGCCATGAACCAGTTTGGTATTACGACCGCTATGGTTACCGTGGGCACCTTTGCCCTGTTCTGGGGACTCTCGGGCATGCTCATCAAGCTGCTGCAGAGCCTGCGCGGCGTGTATTGGCGCGGC
>CABUVB010000110.1 GCA_902494815.1 uncultured Collinsella sp.
ATAACCCCATGCGCTACACGAGCGTCCCCGATGTTGTCCCGGGCCACGGCATCTGGGCCGAGGCCGGTTTCAACGAGCTCAATGTGGGCATGTCCGCAACCGAGACGCTCACCACCAACGAGCGCGTCCGCGGTGCCGACCCGCTCGTCGACTACGTACCCGCCAAGGGCAACGAGGGTGAGGACGGCTATGTGCCGGCGCAACCTGGTGGCCTGGGCGAGGAGGATATGGTGACCCTGGTCCTGCCGTACGCCAAGTCCGCCCGCGACGGCGTTCGTATCCTGGGCGACCTGCTCGAGCGCTACGGCACCTACGAGAACAACGGCATCGCCTTTAGTGACGTGGACGAGATCTGGTGGCTCGAGACCATCGGCGGCCACCACTGGATCGCCAAGCGTGTGCCTGATGACGCCTATGTGACCATGCCCAACCAGCTGGGTATCGACAGCTTTGACCTAGACGACGCCGAGGGCGCCCAGACCGACCACATGTGCTCGGCCGACCTGCGCTCCTGGATGGCCGAGTGGCATCTGGACCTGACGTTGGGCGTCGAGGGCGACGGTCCGGCAACGGTCTTTAACCCGCGCGAGGCCTTTGGCTCGCACAGCGACAGCGACCATGTCTACAACACGCCGCGCGCCTGGTACATGCAGCGCTGCCTCAACCCCGGCGACGTGTGGGACGGCCCCGACGCCGACTACACGCCCGAGAGCGACGATATCCCCTGGAGCCGCGTGCCCGAGCGTAAGGTGACCATCGAGGACATCAAGTACGTGCTTTCGAGCCACTACCAGAGCACGGAGTACGACTGTTACGGCAGCAAGGGCACGCCCGCCACGCGCGGCGCCTATCGCCCCATCGGCATCAATCGCAACAGCCAGCTCGCCGTGCTGCAGCTGCGCCCCTATGCGCAGCCGGCCTACCGTGCCGTGCAGTGGATGGCCTTTGGCTCCAACTCGTTTAACGCGCTGGTTCCGCTGTACGCCAACGTCGAGACCATGCCCGAGTACTATGCCGACACGCAGGCTCGCGTGACGTCCGAAAACTTCTACTGGGCCAACCGCCTGATCGGCGCCCTGGCTGACGTCCGTTTCCATGAGTGCGGCCGCGCTGTGGAGGACTACCAGGAGAAGGTCGGCGGCATGGGCCACAAGCAGATTCACGACGTTGACGCTGTCGTAGCCGCGCTGCCCGAGGCCGAGGTGCCTGCCGAGCTCGCCCGCGCCAACGAGGCCTTTGCCGAGCTCGTGCGCGTGGAGACCGATGCCCTGTTGGGCAAGGTGCTCTACACCACGAGCTGCGCCATGAAGAACTCTTTCGCGATGAACGACAACGTGAGGTAGGGATTTCCCGTCGATTGAATAGCGCTAAAACGCTTTGTCGCTTTCGCTCAATCTTGGGTACAAGAACGCCAATGCAGTTGTTTGTGATTGGAGACAACCATGGTTATGAAACTCGATCAGCTTGTTAACGGCGCCATTAACGTGGGCTTTGGCGCTGCCGCCGTTGCTGTCGAAGGCGGCAAGAAGGTTCTCGACGACCTTAATACCAAGGGCGAGCAGGTTCGCAAGGACGCCGGCGCTCCCGATATCGCCCGCAGTGTGTCCGACATGTTCGAGCAGGCCGGCGGTACCATCTCCGATCTGACCGAGCGTCTGGGCATGCAGGGCGAGACCGCGGCCCAGCGCGTGCTCGATGAGCTCATCCTTGCTCGCGTCCGCGTTATGACCGCGTCCGAGCGCACGGCCTTCCTGGCCCACGTGCGCGACATCGTCGATTCGGTCGAGGACAACGTGACCTCGGTGCCCGTCGAGTCCGTTGAGCCCGACGATGCGAAGGATACCGAAGAGGCCGAGTAGCAGCGCAGATGGCAGATTCCACCACCGATTACAACAATCTAGATCCCTTGGGTGACGAGGCGGCGGTTGCCGACGAGGTCGAGGCCGCCGTTTCGGGCGCTCGCAAGAAGCCGCGCGCTGTCGATATGGTCCCCGAGGAGCCCGACGCGATGGCGCCGGATGAGGAATACCAACTCACGCCGGCGGGTCGCCGCGAGCGCATTGGGCAGATTGTTCGCTTGGTCAAAAAGTACCGTGTGTGGGATAACCTCACGCCGGTCCGCTTGCGCCGCCTGCTCGAGGAGCTCGGCCCCATGTTCGTCAAGATGGGGCAGATTCTGGCCAACCGTTCCGAGATTTTGCCGCAGCGGTTTTGTGACGAGCTGCGCCGCCTGCGCTCCGACGTAGAGCCGGTGCCATATGAGGTGGTGCTCCGCTGCTTGGAAGAGGAGTACGGCCAGCGCTTGGGGCAGATGTTCGACGCAATCGACCCCAATCCGCTCGGAAGCGCTTCTCTTGCGCAAGTTCACCGTGCCCGTCTGGTGACCGGCGAGGATGTGGCCGTTAAGGTGCAGCGCCCCGGCGCGCAGCAAGTCATGGCGCAGGACATCGACATCATCCGTTCGGTGGTGCGCATCGTCTCCAAGTTCGTCAACACCGACCAGTTTGTTGACCTGCACGGCGTGGTCGAAGAGCTATGGACCTCGTTTCGCGAGGAGACCAATTTTTTGGCCGAGGCCAAAAACCTCAACGATTTCTATGACTTCCATAAGAGCGTCCATGGCGTGTCGTGCCCCAAGTCCTATCTGGACCTTTGCACCGAGCATGTCGTGGTCATGGATTACGTCGACGGCATCTCGATTGCCGATCCCGAGCGTCTGGTGGCCGAGGGCTATGACCTGGAAAAGATTGGCGCCGCGATCGTCGAGGACTACTCGACGCAGGTGCTCGACGACGGCTTTTTCCATGCCGACCCGCATGCGGGAAACATCATCCTCAAAGATGGCATCGTTTACTTTATTGACCTGGGCATGGTCGGGCGCATGTCGAGCCACGACCGCGGTATCGTTAAGGACATGATTTTCGCTGTGGCCGAGGGCGACGTGCCCAAGCTCAAGGATTCGCTCATGCGCTTTGCCGTGACGCGCGGCGATTCGGCCGAGCTCGATCATTCGGCCTTTTTGTCTGATTTGGACTTTATCGTCGCCGACTTTGCGGGTCTTGACCTTAAGGATCTTGATATCGGCGAGTTTTTGACCTCGCTGGTGAATCTGGCGCGCAAGAACGACGTTGAGTTGCCTAGCGTGGTGACGATGTTCGCGCGCGGCATGGTGACGCTCGAGGGTCTGCTGACCGAGTACATGCCCAACGTCAACATGATCCAGATCATCCAGACGCATATCAAAAATGAGAAAAGCACCTATGCGCGCGTGCGCGATATGGGGCGCGATTTTGCCGCGAGTAGCTATCGAGCGGCAAAAGGCTCGCTCGAGGCGGCCGAGTATCTGGGCTTGGCGTCGCGCATGCTCACGCGCGGCCAGCTTAAGGTAAACACGCAGATCATGAGCAGCGATAAGGCGCTGCGACAGCTGGGTGGAATTATCGACCGCATGTCGATGGCAATTGTGATCGCCGGTCTGTTTATCGGTTCGTCGGTGGTGTACTACGCGCGCATCGAGCCGGTTGTGTTTGGTATCCCGGTCATTGGCTTTATGGGCTACGTGAGCGCGCTGGTGCTGGCGCTTATGCTGGGCCGCAATATCTGGCTCAACAGTCACGGCGGCAAGCACTAGAGGCTGCGGCCGTCACCGCATTTTCCTATCGCAAACAATAGCTTTTACCTTGGGCTTCGCCTGCGTGCGAGGCCCTTTTGCGTGATACCATTTTGACGGTAATAATCGATGGCCTAGATGGTGGTGCGGAGACGCACGAATGCGCGGTTATCCTGCGCATTTGGGAGAATCGGGGTGCAAGTCCCCAGCTGTACCAGTAACCGTAATTCCTCTTGGCTCGGGATGCTCGCGTCGCAGATCGGACGACGTGCCCGAGTCGTTAAGGTTAAGTCGGATCGCCTTCCATCTTGCATGCGGCTGCGGCGTATGCCGCCGGTGTGCATAGGGCTCTGGAGGGAAGGGGGACCCCGATGGGGGAACTCGAGCGCAACATGCGCGATGACGTGGGGCAGTCTCAAGGCAACGCTCCAAGTACAGACAGTAGGAGACAAATGGATATGTTTGAGGACGAGCGCCAGCGCGTCTCGCATCGCCGTGGCGCAATTGCGCGCGGCGTAGCCAAGCGCGGCCTGGTGGCATTCCTGGCCTTCGCGATGGCCTTTGGCACCACACCGGCTCAGCTGTGAGCCGAGGGCGCCGAGGGCATTGCCGAGGCTGTGGCTCAGGCTGCGACGCCGGGCGAGGACGCAGCGCTTGCGGGCGGTACCGCCGAGCAGAGCGGCACCGAGGTCTCGGATTCCGAGGGCGCGCCTGCAGCTAGTGCCGCCACTACAGAGGCAGCAACTGGCGACGAAGGCTCGGCGACGGGGGAGAGCCCTGCTACGAGCGAGCAGTCTTCGACGGCATCCGCTGGCCAAGCAGGATCTGCCGCCGCGACTGCCGTCCAGACAGAGAACCCGACAGAAACTGGCGATGTCGCCAAGAAGCAAGTCGAGGTCTCGTTCTCGATTATCGGCACCGATGCCGACGGCAAGGCTCAGACCTGGGTGGCACCTACGCAACTCAAGCTCGACGAGGGCGCGACGGCTGCGGATGCCTTCGTTAGGCTGCAGCAGAAGACGGGCTTCAAGGCGGACTACGATCCGAACACGGCATACGGTTTCTACCTCAAAAGCATCACATCCCCGAGCGATGGCCGTACGCTTGCCTTCGATCCGGCGACTTATGCCTACTGGCAGCTGTTCGTCGACGGCGCGTCTTCCTCGGTTGGCGCGAGCAGCGTCAAGCTCACCCAAGGGCAGAAGATTGAGTTTGCCTATACGGCTGGTAGCGCGTCCCCTGTCGTTAAGGACCAGGTTGCCGCAAATGTGACCGTCATTGGTCGCGATGCCCAGGGCAAGACTCAGACTTGGGTCGATAACGCGCAGTATGTGGTGACGTCCGGCTCGAGCGCGCTTGATCTTACGAAGGTCGCACTCGAGGCGAACGACATTGACGCCGTTGCTGCGGGCTCCTTCATTCTGAGCCTTAAGTACAACGGTGTTGAGCTGGGTACGCCCCAAGAGTATTCGACCTATTGGCAGCTGTTCATCAACGGCAAGTCGAGTGACTATACGGCGGACAATGTCACCATCCATGCCGGCGATACCGTTACGTGGTTCTACGGTGGCTGGGGCGACCAGCTGCCCTCCGATTCTGTCCATGCTTCTGTTCAGGTTCTCGGTAAGGACAAGGACGGCAAGCAGCAGGTTTGGGCTTCGACGGGCCAGACGAGTCTCAAGGCAGGCTCCACTGCCAAGGATCTCCTTGAGCAGACCGGCCTTAAGCTCGATGCTAGCGAATCGTCTTGGGGCTGGTTCCTCAACGGCATTTATTCGCCGTTCGATGGTAAGTCCTATGGCTGGGATGCTGCGACCAATAGCTATTGGCGCTTCTACGTAAATGGCAAGTTCGCCGACGTTGGCGCCGGTGCCTACGAGCTCCATGAGGGCGATGCCGTCACCTTTATGTATGGTGCTGACGCCGATGCCCTCCCCGGTCAGGTGCTTGGATCCGCCGATGTTATCGGTCCCGATGTCAACGGGAACAATACGCGTTGGGGCACGGCAAGCAATGTTTCTCTGCCCGAAGGCTCCACGGCCCAGAACCTTATTGAGGCAGTTCTGAAGGCCAAGGGCGTTGCGTACAACGGCTCCCAGAGTGGTGAGTACTGGTTCCTGAATTCCATTACTTCGCCGTTCGATCACAAGCCGTATGGTTGGGATGCTGCGACCAATAAATATTGGCATCTGTATATCAACGGAGAGCCCTCCTTACTCTGCGCCAATCAGATTACGCTCAAGAGCGGCGATAAGGTCACGCTTGCCTATACCACCGATAATTCGCCCATGCCCGATCCCGACAAGATTGTCGTGGATCCGAGCGCGACAACTCCTGATTGGGATGCCGAGTGGGCCGGCTACGGCAACAGTGGCAACGGTTCGACCGTAACGGATGCCAAGACGCCTGCGCAGGCCGCCGGTCTTAAGTGGGCCTTCGATTGGAAGGCCGAGTCTGGTCAGCAGTATGCCAACTGCAGCGAGCCTGTCATTGCTAACGGCTTTGTGTACATCGCGACCGAGAACGAGCTCATTAAGATCGATTCGTCCACGGGCAAAAAGGTTGCCTCTGCGCCGCTTGCCTCCAAGGTGAGCTATACCTCTCGTCCGATCTATACCAATGGCCTTATCAGGCTCTTCGGGGGTTTGTGTGGGTTAGCCGCCCGGTAAAAGTGCCCGCCTAGCGGCGGCGGCGCGCCTCGCGTATCGTTGTTTTCCGACCAAAGAA
>CABUVB010000111.1 GCA_902494815.1 uncultured Collinsella sp.
CTTGCCTTCATCATCATCAACATCGTGGTTGACATGCTCTACCTGCTCATCAACCCGCGCATCAGGACGGTGTAGATTATGGTAAAGATTCGAGAGAAGCAAACCGAGCAGCTCGAGAAAGCTGCCTCCAAGGGGCTCAAGCTCGGTGGCTGGAAGAAGATGACGCTGTCTTCTAAGATCGCCGCCGTCGTGCTGGTGCTGGTCGCCCTGACTGCGATTCTGGCGCCCCTTCTTGCCCCCTATAGCCCGGTCGAGATTTTCACTGCTCGCCAGGCTCCCGGCAATGGATTTATCTTCGGTACCGACGATAAGGGCCGCGACATTCTGTCGCGCATGCTTTACGGTGGCCGTTACTCGCTGATCATCGGCTTCGGTGCTACCGCCATGGCTCTGGTCTGCGGCTCGATTGTGGGTGCCCTCGCGGCTGTTTCGCGCAAGTCCGTTTCCGAGGCGATCATGCGCATCCTGGATATCATCATGTCCATCCCGGGCATTGCCCTCGCTGCCGTCTTCGTCTCCATCCTGGGCAATTCCGTGCCGTCGATCATCTTCGCCATCGGCTTTATGTACACTCCGCAGATTGCCCGTATCGTGCGCGCCAACATCGTGTCCGAGTACGGTGAGGACTATGTCCGCGCGGTCATCGTTTCCGGCGCCAAGGCTCCGTGGATTTTGATCAAGCATGTTCTGCGTAACTGCATCGCCCCGATCATGGTCTTTACCGTTACCCTGGTCGCCGACGCCATCATCTTCGAGGCCTCGCTGACCTTCATCGGCGCTGGTATCCAGGAGCCCACCGCTACCTGGGGCAACATCCTCGCCGACGCTCGCGGTGGCGTGCTTGCCGGCCGTTGGTGGCAGGCACTGTTCCCGGGCCTGGCCATCATGATCACCTGCCTGGCGCTCAACATCCTGTCCGAGGGCATTACCGACGCCATGGCCGCTGCTCCCTCCGCCGCCCTGGATCCGACCGACTCCTCCAAGCGCCGCGAGGCCGACCTGCTCGTCTCCGACCCCGTTCGCGCCTACAAGGAGCAGGCTCAGTCCCTGTCCGCCCGTCTTGGCGCTCTGCGTGATGTCGAACTCAAGCGTAACGACCGCCATGTGCCCGATGAGTCCGTCGAGCCGATCCTTTCGGTCCGCGATTTCTGCATCCAGTTTGAGCACCACGGTGACATCAACGTCGTCGACCACGTCAACTTTGACGTCCGTCCCGGCCAGACCATGGGCCTGGTAGGCGAGTCCGGCTGCGGTAAGTCCATCACCACGCTGGCCATCATGGGCCTGACCGACGATGACGAGCATCTTTCCGGTGAGGTTCTCTGGGAGGGCCGCGACCTGCTCAAGATGAGCAAGAAGGAGTGGTTCGGCCTGCGCGGTACCGATATCGCCATGGTCTATCAGGACGCCCTGTCCTCGCTCAACCCCTCCATGCTCATTTCCGCCCAGATGAAGCAGCTCACCAAGCGTGGCGGCACCCGTAGCGCCGAGGAGCTCCTGGAGCTCGTGGGCCTCGACCCCAAGCGTACGCTCGAGAGCTATCCGCATGAGCTTTCCGGTGGCCAGCGTCAGCGCGTTCTGATCGCTATGGCCCTTACCCGCGACCCCAAGCTGGTCATCTGCGACGAGCCCACGACCGCTCTGGACGTTACCGTCCAGAAGCAGGTCATCAAGCTGCTTAACGACCTTCAGGCCAAGCTCGGCTTTGCCATGATCTTCGTTTCGCACGATCTGGCACTGGTCGCCGAGGTCGCTCATAACATCACGGTTATGTACGCCGGCCAGGTTATCGAGCAGGCGCCCACCAAGGAGCTGCTCACCAACCCGATTCACGAGTACACCCGCGGCCTTCTGGGCTCCGTCCTGTCCATCGAGAGCGGTTCGGGCCGCCTGCACCAGGTGCCCGGTGCCGTTCCGAGCCCGCGCGATTTCCCCAAGGGCGATCGCTTCGCGCCCCGCTCGAGCCATCCGCGCATTGGCCTGGACACCCGTCCGGTCTTCAAGCGCGTGCCCGGCACCGAGCACTTCTATTCCGAGCTCCCCGATGAGGTGCTCAAGGCAAATGGTTTGACCCCTCACGCGGAGGTGATGTAGATGAGCGAGACCGCAGTCAACGGCGTCGAGCCGATCATCTTCCTTGATGACGTCCACGTCACCTTTAGGACCCGTACCGGCTCGATTCTGCACCCCAACCTGGTTCACGCCGTCCAGGGTGTAACGATTAAGCTCATGCCCGGCCAGACGATCGGCATCGTCGGCGAGTCCGGTTGCGGAAAGTCCACCACCGCCAACGTCATGTGCGGCCTGCAGGCCCCCACGAGCGGCAAGGTCTACTTTAAGGGCAAGGACGTTACCAAGCGTACCGCCGAGGACCGTCGCCACATGGGCCGCGTCATCTCGGTCGTGTTCCAGAACCCGGCCACGGCGCTCAACCCCCGCATGGTCGTTCGCGAGCAACTGCTCGACCCCATGCGCGTCCACAACTTGGGTACCGAGGCCGAGCAGGAGAAGCGCGTCAAGGAGCTCTTGGAGCTTACCGGTCTGCCCAGCTCCGCCGCCGAGGTTCTTCCCGGCCAGCTTTCGGGCGGCCAGCGCCAGCGCGTCGCAATTGCCCGTGCTCTTTCGCTGAACCCCGATGCCATCATCGCCGACGAGCCCACCTCGGCTCTGGACGTTTCGGTCCGCGCGCAGATTCTGAACCTGCTGACTGACCTTAAGAAGGAGCTCGGCCTGGCCATGGTGTTCATCAGCCATGACATCCAGACGGTCCGCTATATCTCTGACGACATCATCGTTATGAATGGTGGCAGGATCGTCGAGCAGGGCGAGGCCAAGCAGGTCTTCCAGCACCCCCAGGACCCCTACACCAAGATGCTGCTCGGCGCTGCGCCGTCGCTGCTGCATCCCAAGCTCGGCGAGTAGCCTCGCTTTCCCTCCCGTGCGCCTGGTTCCCTTGCGGGGCGCACCTCCGTTGCGATTTCGAAAGGCTGGGTTCACGAGCCATGCCAAGTGCTCAGGAGCTACAACAGCAATTTGGTGAATATCGAGGCGCTATGCCCCGTCCATCGGATTTCGATCTCTTTTGGAAGGACCGCATGGCCGAGGCCGACGCCGTCGAGCTCGACTACGAGATTGAGGCGGCTTCGGTTGCGGATTCCGCGACCTGTCGGTTTTTCGACCTCTGGTATACCGGCATGTGTGGTGCACGCCTGCATGCCAAGTACCTTAAACCCGTCTCGGACGAGCCTGTGCCATTGGTACTTCAGTTCCATGGGTATCCGGGTGCAAGCCGCAGCTGGTTTGAGCAGGCGTCGTTTGCGGGCATGGGCATGGCGCTCATTGCTCTCGATTGTCCTGGCCAAGGAGGCCCCTCCGAGGACATTGGTGGATTTGAGGGCACGACGGTCGCGGGCCATATCGTCGCCGGTATCGACGGCGACCCGGCCAACCTCTACTATGTCCGCCTACATCAGGATATTCGCATTCTGTGCCGTATCGTTCGCAAGCTCGAGGGCATCGATCTTACCCGCGTGTATGTGAACGGCGCATCGCAGGGCGGCGGGTTGGGCATTGCGACCTGCGCGCTTAACAGCGAGCTTATCAATCGCGCCGCCATCCTCTATCCCTTCCTGTCGGACTTCCGCCTGGTTTGGGATCTGGACGCCGACGATATTGCCTATGAGGGCCTGCGCTATTGGTCGCGCTGGTTTGACGAGGACTCGACCCGTATCGAGGAAGCCTATGCCAAGCTGGCGTACTTCGATTCCGAGAACTTTGCCCCTATGGTCAAATGCCCCGTGCTGTTTGGCACCGGCACAGCCGATATCGTCTGTCCGCCAGCGACGCAGTTTGCGGTCTATAACAACCTGACCTGCGAAAAGCGTCATGAGTTCTTTGAAGGCTTTGGCCACGAGGAGATTCAGGATTTTGACGATCTGATCATTCCGTTTTTCTGCAAGGGAGGGGAGGCTCATGTCTAAGTGCGAGAGCAATGTTGACGAGCTGATTGTCCCCGGGCTCGTGGGAATTCCTGGAACGGTTTCGTCAAGGCTCGCAGAATATCGGGACTGGCGCGGTGATTTCCAAGCAGATGTTTCTGATTTAGAGACATGCGCTTCGAATCTTGAGATTCAAGGCCTGGCCATTACGGCGATTGACTTTGTTAACCCCTGCGCCCGTTACTCGGAGGTCTCCTTTGAGCTCGGTGACGATGCGATTCACGCTCGTTTGATCGAGCCTGTCGGTCGTGCCCGAGTATCCGAGCGCGTGCCGCTGTGCCTGATGTTCCACGACATCGATCGGCCTGTGCGCGGCTGGCATCACATGACGAGATTTGCCGCCATGGGATATGCCGTGCTTGCACTGGACGACGGTGTTGCTGGTACGGACGACCTGCAGCGGGGGATTGCTTCGCCCGCTTTTGTCGAGCGCGTCTGTTGGGGCTGCGCGTTGGCGAAGGTCGCGCGCAATCTTGACGGCGTAGACTCCGATCGCATTTTTGCGTGGGGCGAGGGCCTTGGCGGCGGCGTCGCGCTGGCGGTTTCCGCTCTGGACGAGCGGGGCCTTGCCTGCACGGCGGTTGCCAATCCAATCCCCGGTGGCCTTGAGGCTCTGTCGTCTCGGGTGCGCGGATCGGTGCTCATGGGCACATCGCTCATGGATGCCGTGAGCGATCCCAAGGGCCAGTTCGCCGTATTCAACGGTCTTGAGTGTGACCGGACGCATATCATCTATGCCAAATACGCTCACGAGCGCATCAATGCGTTCGAAAACGAAGTCGTCGACTTCTTGAACCAAACGTTCTACCCGTGTTCTTTGGCCTAGACGGCCTGGACACTGCCAACAAGAGTGGGTGGCATAGGGCCGCCCGCCAGACAACTAAGGAGATTCTTGTGGCAACTCAGAAATTCACCGGCGTTATCCCTCCCGTCGTTGTTCCCGATACCGAAGACCACCAGCTTGATGTTGCCTCCTTTGAGCGCAGCATCAACCGCATGATCGATGCCGGCGTCGATGGCCTGTTCTTCCTGGGCTCCTCGGGCGAGGTCGTCTTCTCCACCGACGAGCGCCGTCGCCAGATTGTCGCCGAGGCCGTGCGCATCGTCGACCACCGCGTTCCCGTTCTGGTCGGCATCATCGATACCGAGACCGAGCGCATGATCGAGCATGGTAAGGTCGCTCAGGAGCTGGGCGCCGATGCGCTTGTCGCCACCTGCCCGTTCTATGCCCTGCAGGGCATGACCGAGGTCGAGGAGCACTTCCGCATCCTGCACGAGGAGCTCGACCTGCCCATCTTCGCCTACGACATCCCCGTGTGCGTCCACACCAAGCTCCCCTGGAAGCTCCTTGCCAAGCTCGGCGCCGAGGGCGTCCTGGCCGGCGTCAAGGATTCCTCGGGTGATGACATCTCGTTCCGCTACCTCGTTCAGGAGAACGAGAAGAACGGCCACCCGATGAGCATCCTCACCGGTCACGAGGTCGTCGTTGACGGTGCCTACCTCGGTGGCGCCGACGGTTCCGTCCCGGGTCTCGCCAACGTTGAGCCCGAGGGCTACGTGCGTCAGTGGAAGGCCGCTCAGGCCGGCGACTGGGCTACCGTCAAGGCCGAGCAGGATCGCCTCAATGAGATTTCGCACATCTGGGATGTCACCTCGGGCGTCCAGGGCTATGCCGGTGGCGTCGGCGCCTTCAAGACCGCTATGAACCTCATGGGTATCTTCGACAGCCCGACCATGCCGCGCCCGGTGAAGGCCATGACCGGCGAGAACGTCGAGGCGATTAAGAAGGTCCTCCAGGACAACGGTCTCCTGTAAAGCTTCCCCGGGCACCCGATTTTGGGGCTCAAGCGGTCGAGCGTGACCCATTAGGTCAACGCCCGACCGCTTTCACCCCAACCTCGGGCACTCGGGAAACCTTTACCAAGCTGCGGCGATAACGCCGCTTTCATTTCCTGTAGTTGTTTTTTATCTCCTAAGGAGAGCGACATGGAGAACAAGTACGTCTGCTCTGTCGATATCGGCGGAACTAAGATCGCGACTGCCATCATGGAGTACCCGGCTGACGGCAGCGTGCCCCATCCCGTTTTTGAGGCCGAGGTTCTCACCGAGGCCCAAGAGGGCGGCGAGGCCGTCTTCCAGCGTATCGAGGCGTCCATCAAGGCCGCTCTTGAGGCGAATCCCGATGTCGAGGTCC
>CABUVB010000112.1 GCA_902494815.1 uncultured Collinsella sp.
CCCATAGATGATTAGGCAAGGAGCCACTTCCATGCGGGCATAACGTGTACCACACCGTGCTCGCATGGAATATCGGTCTGTTCATCCATGGTAACGATTGCCGACTCGCCAAGATCAAACTGGGCCATCGAGGCATCAAGCGCGGCAATTTCGCGCTCGCGCGTTTTCTCACTTGCCATATCCGCACTCACCTGAATCAGGCTATAAGCCCGCATGAGAAGCGCGTCCCCAGTCACAAAGTCCACCTCATGGCTTTTGCTCTTCTCTTTGATTAGCAGGCGGCAGACCGAGCCGGTCCTCACCGCGGGAGTCCTTCTTCTTAGCGCATTGAACACTGCGGTCTCGAGCCTCTGGCCCTGGTCCAATGCCGATGCGGGAGAGAATGCTCCAAACATCGCAGGGTCGACAGCGTAGACCTTAGACGCAGACCGCATGTTATTTGCCAGTGAACGCGTGAACTCCGGCACAGAAAATAACAGGTAGGCGTCCTCATAATACTCAAGTAAATCGCTGAGCGAATTACGACTGACGGGTATCTGTCTGCTCTTGAACTCGTTGTACACTTTGTTCACTGACAGCTCTCGTCCCGAAGATGCCATACACCGCGTCAAGAACAGCGATGCCAGGCGAGGGTTCTTGACGTCGTAACGTTCAACGACGTCCATGGCGACCGTTCGCGAAGCATATTCCTGTAGCAGCTGAATCGCGTCTGCAGGCGTCTGCTCAAGTGTCGCGATGAATCCCCCTTGTTCAAGATACCCGATCAGATGATGTCGAAGCAGCGCCGCATCGCTCGGGGAAAAGGTCGCATCTGGCTCGGGAACGCTCCCCGTCTTATATCGAACGTATTCCGAAAAACTCAACGGAAAAAGCTCTCGCACAAGAGAACGACCCCTGAACTCGCTCTTAAGTTCTGAGGACAGCATCTTAGAAGAAGATCCCGTCACATAGACGGTCGCTTTCTCCGTATCGACTACACGCCGCAGAAACGCACCCCATTCGGGAATTTCCTGGATCTCGTCAAAGAAAATGTAAGCGCCCTCGGTTCGAGCAGCAGGATACAGCGCATAGAACGTGTCGAGCACGTCCGCCAGCAGCGATGACTCATACGGGCGCAAGCGCTCGTCCTCAAAATTAAAGTAAAGCATCCGGTCAAGCTCGACGCCTCGGCCCTGAAGCCGCTGCATCTCCTGATACAGGCGATACGTCTTTCCACAACGGCGGGCCCCCACAACAACATTTACGATGTTGTCGCGCTTTGGCTCCTGTGGGTTTCCTAGATCAAGGTCTCGCTCAAAGACCTGCGGAACCCCCTGCTGTTCAAAGTCCTTTATTTTCTGGGCGATCAAGTCGTTGAATGCCATGATTCTCCAATCTTGCTCTCTAGCTAATCAAAATTATAGCGATTCTTGATTAATTAGAGAGCAAGATTATGTCTGACTTGATTAACACTTAAGCAAGTTTTTTCACTATTACTGCTCGAAGGATGCCGAGTGGCTGAGAGGGCAACCAAGCTCGAATGCGACTCCCTGGACAGTCGATTTGGGACGGGACTTTTTTGACTACCCCGTCCCAGGAAATCATCGCCAAATTAGCTACTTGATGCAACTAGCGCCAGGGGTCGGCTTCGAACAGCGGCTCGCGCTCGGGGCGGCGATCGCTGTAGGGATCGTAGCCGTCATCGTCCTCGTTCTCGGCACGGATGTAGGGGTCGCGTGGCTTGGGCGCCGGTTTGGACGTGGGCCTGGGCGCCGGCGCGTTCGTCTTGTTCTCGTCTTTCATCTGCATAGCTCCTTGCATCGCATCCGTTCAGCATCATCGATTGTCGCACGAAAAAGGGCGGCGGACCCGATTGGATCCACCGCCCTTGGCGTTCGGCTCTAAAGGCAGATTTTAAGGTATGGCCCAAAATCTACTCGGCGTCGGGAACCTCGTAGGTGGCCGCCGGCGTGTTATCGCACACGACGGTAAAGCCGCCGTCCTTATCGACATCGACCGTCACCTGATCGCCCTCGCGCACCGTGCCGTCGATGATGGCGGCGGCGATGGCATCGACAACCTCACGCTGCACCAGACGCTTGAGCGGACGGGCACCAAAGACCGGATCCAGGCCGCCCACGGCGAGCATCTGCTTGGCCGCCGGGGTGATGGCAAGCGTCATGCGCTCCTTGGCCAGACGTGCACGGACGTCGGCGAGCTGAATATCGACGATCTTCTCGATCTGCGCCATGCCAAGCGGATGGAACACCACGATATCATCGATACGGTTGAGGAACTCGGGGCGGAAGGTCTGAGCCATGGCCGCGTCGACCTGATGGCGCATCTCCTCCTCGTCCTTGCCGGAAAGCTCGGCAATAGCCTTGGAGCCCACGTTAGACGTCATGATGATGATCGTGTTCTTGAAGGACACCTGGCGACCCTGACCGTCGGTCAGGCGGCCGTCGTCGAGCACCTGCAGCAGCACGTTGAAGACATCCGGATGGGCCTTCTCCATCTCGTCGAGCAAGATCACGGAGTACGGACGACGGCGAACGGCCTCAGTGAGCTGGCCGCCCTCGTCGTAGCCCACGTATCCCGGGGGCGCACCGATCAGACGCTGGACGCTGAACTTCTCCATGTACTCGGACATGTCGATACGCACGAGTGCGCGCTCGTCATCGAACAGGCACTCGGCCAGCGCCTTGGCGAGCTCGGTCTTGCCCACGCCGGTGGGGCCCAGGAAGAAGAAGCTGCCGATGGGCTTGTCCGGATCGGAGAGGCCCGCACGGCTGCGGCGCACAGCTGCGGCGACGGCGGAGACGGCCTCGTCCTGGCCGATGACGCGCTTATGCAGCTCGCCCTCCAAGCCCTTCAGCTTGTCGAGCTCGCCCTGCATCATCTTGGACACGGGCACGCCGGTCCAGGCGCTCACGACCTCGGCGATCTCATCGGAGGTCACCTGCTCGTTGAGGCCCTCGCCGTCCTGCTGCTTTTGTGCCTCGAGCGCGGCCTCGGAATCCTGAATCTGCTGCTGCAGGCCCGGAATCACGGAGTAGCGCAGCTCGGACGCACGACCCAAATCGCCGTTGCGCGTCGCACGCTCCTCCTCGCTCTTTGCCTCGTCGAGCTTGCCCTTGAGCTCCTGCACGTGGTCGATGGCGTTCTTTTGGTTGAGCCAACCGGCCTTTTGCACGTTGAGCTTTTCCTGGACCTCGGCAATCTCCTGGCGCAGGGCCTCCAGACGCTCCTTGGAGGCGTCGTCGGTCTCCTTCATGAGCGCCTGCTCCTCGATCTGCAGCTGGGTGAGCTGACGCGTGGTGGCGTCGATCTCGACCGGCATGCTGTCGAGCTCCATGCGTAGGCGGCTTGCCGCCTCATCGACCAGATCGATGGCCTTGTCGGGCAGGAAGCGGTCGGCGATGTAGCGATCGGAGAGGTCGGCAGCTGCCACGAGCGCGCTATCGGTGATATGCACGCCGTGGAAGATCTCGTACTTCTCCTTCAGGCCACGCAGGATCGAAATGGTGTCCTCGACGGTAGGCTCGCTCACCATCACGGTCTGGAAACGACGGGCGAGCGCCGCGTCCTTCTCGATGTACTTGCGGTATTCGTCGAGCGTGGTCGCGCCGATCGCGTGCAGGTCGCCACGGGCGAGCGACGGTTTGAGGATGTTGCCGGCGTCCATGGAGCCCTCGGTGGCACCCGCGCCCACGATGGTATGGAGTTCATCGATGAACAGGATGACCTTGCCCTCGGACTTCTGTACCTCCTTGAGCACGGCCTTCAAGCGGTCCTCAAACTCGCCGCGGTACTTGGCGCCGGCGACCAGCGCGCTCATGTCGAGCTCGATGAGGTCGCGGTCGCGCAGGGTGCTCGGCACGTCGCCGGCCACGATACGCTGGGCGATGCCCTCGACGATGGCCGTCTTGCCCACGCCCGGCTCGCCGATGAGCACGGGGTTATTCTTGGTGCGGCGGGACAGGACCTGGATGGTGCGGCGAATCTCGTCGGTACGGCCGATGACCGGATCGAGCTTGCCGGCGCGGGCAAGGTCGCAGATGTTGCGTCCGTACTGCTCCAGCGCCTCAAACTGAGTCTTGTCCTCGGCAGACGTCACGCGGTCATCGCCACGCAGCTCCTCGTAGACCTGCTCAATGCGCTCCTTGGTCACGCCGGCATCGCGCAGCACGCGGCCCGCCTCGCCCTTGTCTTCGGCAAGTGCCATCAGCAGATGCTCGGTCACCACAAAGCTGTCGCCCATCTTGGTGGCCTTCTTCTCGGCCTTCTCGATGACGCGGACGAGCTCATTGGACAGGCCCATCTGCTGGCCCTCGCCCGAAACCTTGGGCGCGTGGTCGATGGCATCCTGTGTGGAGCGTGCAAGCTGAGCCGGGTCGGCACCGATGCGCTCAATGATCACGGAGATATTGCGCTCGCCGGCACCGAGCAGGGCAGACAGCAGGTGAATCGGCTCCACCGCGCCGGCCTGCGCGTCAGCAGCCGTGCTCATGGCGGTCTGCAACGCCTCGCGCGACGTCATTGCTAGCTTATCGATTCTCATGGAATCACCTCTCTTGGGGTGGCCGCCCTACGGGGCGGCTTCACGTTGTTCGAGAAGTATTGTTGCCAGCTTTGCGCGATCTTATACACAAATCTAAGTCTCTATATATAAGATTTTCTGAGTGATTGAGAGATAGGGGCAGGCACGCTCACCCACTGCGGCCTCGTCCCCTAACTATCTCGATCTGTAACATCTATCGACCGTTTCCGGCTCCAGATGTTATAGATCGAGACGAATTGTTCAGCGGCGCCCGTTTGTCTCAATCTGTAACATCTAATCGGCAAATAGAGCCCTATCTGTTACAAATCGAGACGAACGAAGACACCTGAGTCGAAAATCTCAATCTGTAACACCAAGCCCACTTTTAGCGGCCAAGATGTTACAAATCGAGATTTAGTGAGAAGAGTATCGCTCAAAACTCGCGGACTCAATTATTGGCCTCTCGCCCAGAATGAGTGGGGCAAATATTCCTATTAGAGGTCAAATCGAAGCCCAATAGGGCCTTTTCGCCCCGTCATTTCGATCGATCGCTTTCTTTTGAATATTGTCGTAAGCTGGTATCACTTATCTTAATGAATGCATACTATTTGCGAGGTACCCGCCGTGAAACGCTCCACCTATATCGGCCTGCTCGTCTTAGCGTTTGCGATTACCGCAGTCGGCGTAGGAATTATCCATCTCGCATTTCTCCCCGCCTCTGCGACGCAGGCGGCGGTTGAGACCGCAAGCTATCCCATCGAGGTCCTCACCGATATCGTCAAACCCGATTCGGTCACCGTCGATTTTGACGGTACGCCCGCAGCGCTTGGTGTCAGCAACTATCCCCGTATCGAACTTGGGGCCAGGCGCTACACCAAAGATGAGCAGCTTATCGGCAAGGCAACCAGTTTACTCAAAGGCAAGACGTTTAAGCGGTGGTACGGCGCCGCAACATATCGAGCCAAGAATGGCCAAATGGTTGGCGGGTATTATTCGACCCTTGAGCTCGATGCGGCAAACGGGAGCAAATTGTGCAACGTCTCATACGACCCCGGCTGCGTGGACAATGAAGGACCGGGGGTCTATATCTCGGATGGCGACGTAATCTACGTCATGGAGGGCGACCAGACGGCAGTCGTCGATTTTATGGATCGGTGTACCGAGGATGCCTACGAACAAACCTGCGAGCCCGATCCGCAGACAGCGCGCAACAGTGGCTCGGCACGCACTTGGCTATTTGACGATGAAATAACCTGGACCCCATCGAAATAAGGACCCGCCGGGCAGGCACCTTTGTGGTGGTTTCGGCTCCGATGTTCCACTGTCTCGATCTGTAACATCTAGCAGCCCTTTTCGATCCTAGATGTTACAGATTGAGATGAAATGATCGGCGGCGATCGTTTGTCTCAATCTGTAACAACCGCTCGTCAAATAGGGGCCCAGATGTTACAGGTCGAGACAAACGGAACCACCGCAAAGGCGCCTATGAACTGCCTCCCATTTCTTGGACATCGGGAAATGGGAGGTTTGGAGTGGGAAGGATAAACTGGACTTTCTTTTAAGGATCCTCAAGCGTATTGCCGCTCGTATTCCACTGGAGACATGTAGCCCAGGGTGGAATGCATGCGCACCCTATTGTAATAGAGC
>CABUVB010000113.1 GCA_902494815.1 uncultured Collinsella sp.
ACTACTTTGCCGAAAAGTTAGCCGTGTTTCACAAAACGTGCGGGATGAAAACAAAATGGGGACGCCCCGCAAGGAGTGTCCCCAGGTGCCGGCAGATAAGGAACGTCCCTAAGTGCCGGCCCGCAGTTACATCAGTCCAAAGTGCTTCGCGGCGTTGTGGATGCCGTCGTCGTCCACGGCGGTCGTCACATAGGTCGCCGCAGCTTTCACCGTGTCCTGTGCGTTGCCCATGGCCACGCTCGTGCCCACGGCGGCAAACATCGACAGGTCGTTCTCGCCGTCGCCAAAGGCAATCGCCTCGCTCGCGTCGATACCAAGCCGCTCGAGCGTCGCCGCCACGCCCAGGTCCTTGCCGCCGTTAGCGGGAATAATGTCGCAGAACAGGTCGCACCAGCGCGTGGTGAGCGAATGCGACACGGCATCGGTCACGATATGCTCGTCAACTGGGTCAACAAAGGCACAGAACTGATAGACCGGCGCGTCAAAGGCATGCTCAAACGGCTCCTCGTGGTAGACGATTCCCGCATTGCTGCCAGCCGTCACCACGCGCTCGGACAGGCGGTTCACAAACGAGTTCTCGCCCTGCATGCACAGCGAGTCGTAGCGCCCCTGCGCCACCTGGTCCACAATCACCGCGACGTCGTCCGGATCGATCGGGCAGCTGCGGTAAACCCCCTCGGCATCAAAGCAGTGCTGGCCCGAAAGCGTAATGTACGCATCCCATCCCAACTCGAACAGCCAATCCGGCATCTGGTAGGTCGGGCGACCCGTGGCAATTACGCACGCAATCCCCTGCTCGTGAAAGCTGTCGAGCACCTGCTGCGCCGACGCCGGAATCCGGTGGGTCTTAAAGCTCAGCAGCGTACCGTCGATATCGAAAAACGCGGCTTTGATCATCCTCGTCTACTCCTCGCCCTCGAGCTTTTCGCTCGCCTCGAGCCACGCCATCTCCAGCTCGTCCATGGCGGCGTGAGCCTCGTCGATCTTCGCCTGCTGCTCGCCGAGCGCCGTGTAGTTGGTGGGATCGACCTGGGCCATTGCTGCCTCGGCCTCCTCAACGCGGGCGCGCTGCGTCTCCATCTTGCGCTCGAGCGAGCTCACCTCGCGGCGGAGCTTCTGACGCTCGGCGTTGGACAGGCCGTTGGGCTGACCGCTCGACTTGGGCTTTTCGGCCACAGCTGCCGCGGCACCGGTGTCAAACGTGCCGGTCTTGGCGCTCGGCGCGCCCACGGGCTCGCCCTCGGCGGTAGCGTTGCACAGGCGAAGGTACTGGTCCACGCCACCGGGCATATGCGTCAGGTGGCCGTCGAGCAGCGCCCACTGCTGGTCGGTCACGCGCTCCATCAAGAAGCGGTCGTGCGTCACCAGGATCAGCGTGCCCGGCCAGCCGTCGAGCAGGTCCTCGACAATCGCCAGCATGTCGGTATCCAAGTCGTTGCCCGGCTCGTCCAGGATAAGCACGTTGGGCTCGTCCAGGATCGTCAGCAGCAGCGACAGGCGACGGCGCTGGCCGCCCGAAAGATCGCCGATGCGGCTCCAGAGCTGCTGCGTCGTAAAGCCCAGGCGCTCGCAAAGCTTCTCAGGCGAAGTCTCCTTGCCGTCGATGACGTAGTACTTCTTATAGTTGCTGAGCACCTCGCGGATCGTGTCACCCATGTAGGGCTCGAGCTCCTCGAGCTGCTGCGACAGCACGCCAAAGCGCACCGTCTGGCCGATCTTCACGCGGCCGCGCAGGGGCGCGATCTTGCCCTGAATCACGTCGAGCAAGGTCGACTTGCCGGCACCGTTCTCACCCAGCAGACCATAGCGGTCGCCCGCGCCGATGAGCCAGGTCACGTCGGAGAGTACCTGCTTGGGCGCGCCATCGGCATCCGCATAGCCGGCGTCCACGTCGACCACATCGATAACCTGCTTGCCTAGGCGGCTCACGGCGAGGCGCTTGAGCTCCAGCTCGTCACGCACGGGCGGCACGTCGGCGATCAGCTCGCGAGCGGCATCAACGCGAAACTTGGGCTTAGTGGAACGCGCCTGGGCGCCGCGGCTCAGCCACGCGAGCTCCTTGCGCGCCATGTTGCGACGGCGCTCCTCGGTAACCGCGGCCATGCGGTCGCGCTCCACGCGCTGCAGGATATATGCGGAGTAGCCGCCCTCGAAGGGATCGACCTGGCCGTCGTGGACCTCCCACATACTGGTGCAGACCTCGTCCAAGAACCAGCGGTCGTGCGTGACCACGAGCATCGCGCCCTGGCCGCGCTGCCAGCGGGCCTTTAAGTGACGCGCGAGCCAGTTGATGGTGCGCATGTCCAGGTGATTGGTGGGCTCGTCGAGCATGAGCACGTCGTAGTCGCCGATCAGCAGGCGCGCGAGGTCCACGCGACGGCGCTGGCCGCCCGAAAGCTCGCCCACCGTGCCCTCCCAGGGCACATCGCTAATAAGGCCAGCCAGAATCTGGCGCGTACGCGGACTCGACGCCCACTCATACTCGGGCGTGTCGCCCACAACGGCATGATGCACGGTATCGGTATCGACCAGGCTGTCCTTTTGACCGAGCAATCCGATCGTGGTGTCGCGGCGATGCGTCACACGTCCATTGTCGGGCTCCAGCGTGCCGGCGAGCACGCTCAGCAGCGTCGACTTGCCGTCGCCGTTTTTGCCGACAATACCAATGCGGTCGCCCTCGCCCACGCCGAGCGTCACGCTATCGAAAATATGCTTGGTGGGAAACTCTAGGCTGACGGAATCGCATCCCAAAAGAATCGCCATATGCCCTGCTCCTTCGTAGAAATTCAACGTTGTCCATGATAGCAGCGAGCCCCACCCCAAACCACCACGAAGGCGCCTGTCCCCTTTGTGGCGGTCGTTTCGGTCGCAGAGCAAAAAGGCGGGCCATCTCCCAAAAGAGATGACCCGCCTCTCCAATCAGTCCCGTGACAACCGTGGCCGCCGCGGGCCTCAAGCATGCCCCGGACTAGGAGAACATGCCGGTGAGGTAATCATTCAGCCGCTTATCCTTGGGCCGTTGGAAAATCTCGTCGGTCTCGTCGTACTCGACCATATCGCCCATGTAGAAGAACGCCGTGCGGTTGGACACACGCGACGCCTGCTCCATGTTGTGCGTCACGATGACGATGGCGCGCTCGGCCACAATCGACGACATAAGGTCCTCGATCGCCAACGTCGAGATGGGGTCGAGCGCCGAGCAGGGCTCGTCGAACAAAATCACGTCGGGGTTGAGTGCCAGCGTGCGCGCGATGCACAGACGCTGCTGCTGACCGCCCGAAAGCGCGTAGGCGCTCTTGTCGAGCTTGTCCTTGACCTCGTCCCACAGCGCTGCACCGCGCAGGCTCTCCTCGACCATACGATCAAGCTCGTCACGGTCGGTAATGCCGTGACGCTTGGGCGCAAACGTGATGTTGTCGCGAATGGACTTGCGGAAAGGGTTGGGCTGCTGGAACACCATGCCAATGGAGCGACGCAGCTCGTACGTGTTCTCGGTCCTGGTGTTCACATTGCGTCCGCGGTAGTTAATCTCGCCCTCCACGCGGCAGCCGCGAATCTCGCGGTTCATAAGGTTGAGGCTGCGCAAAAAGGTCGACTTACCGCAGCCCGAAGGCCCGATGAGTGCCGTGATCTCGCCCTTGTGAAACTCGAGCGACGTATTGTGCAGGGCATGGTGGTCGCCATAGTACACGTTGACGTCCTTAGTGGAGAGCACGACCTCGTCGCTCACGGCCTTGCCGCTCACGCGCACGCGCTTCTCGCTCTCCCCCACGCTCGACAAAAAGTCCTGGGTCTCGGACGATGCCGCTTCGGTTGCGGGCGTTACACCTATCTCGCTCATTCGGCCGTCATCCTCCTTGCCAGTTGCTTGCCCACGATACGGGCGACTACGTTAAACAGCAGCACGCAAATCATCAGCAGCGCCGCGGTGCCCCAGACGATCTGCTGGGCCTCGGGGCTGCCCTCGCCATAGATCTTGTAGATATGCACGGCGAGCGACTCGCCAGGGCGGAACACGTTCCAAGCGCAGGTGGGGCTCGACAGGTTAAAGCTCAAGAAGTTCAGGCGAACCGGCGAGCTCATACCCGAGGTAAAAAGCAGTGCTGCGGCCTCGCCAAACACGCGACCGGCCGAAAGCACGATGCCCGTCACGATGGCAGGCATGGCCTCGGGGATCAGGATGTGCAGCGTGGCCTCCCAGCGAGTGAGGCCCATGGCCAGGCACGCATCGCGCTGGGCCTGCGGCACGTCCTCGAGCGCCTGCTGGATCACGCGCACCAGGATGGGGATGTTGAACATGGTGAGCGCGACGGCGCCGGAGATGATGGAGTACTTCCAGCCCAGCTGCACCGAGAACACCAGAAAACCGAACATGCCGACGACGATGGAAGGCAGCGAGGACAACGTCTCGATGGCGGTGGAGGCGATGTCGCGGATGGGTCCGTCCAGCGCGTACTCAACCAAAAAGACCGCTCCGCCCAGGCTGATGGGCACCGAGATGATCAGGGTGATCAGCAGCAGGTAGAACGAGTCGAACAGCTGGTAGAGCACGCCGCCCTGCGTTCCGTTGGCGCGCGACGGCTCCGTGAGAAAGCCCGGCTGGAACAGCGTCGAGATGCCCTCGAACAGAATATAGGCCACCATGGAGACGACGATGAGCATGACGATGGCGACGATCGCCGTCAACACGCCCGTGGCGAAGCGGTCCTGCTTTTGGACACGCCCGAGCCTCGCCTCGTCGATGTGGATACGCGTGCTAGCCACGAGCCTTCGCCCCCTTGCGGCCGATAAGGTGGATGATCAGGATGAAGATGAGACTCATGCCCATCAGCAGCAGGCCGAGCGCCCACAGAACATCGTCTTGGGCCGAGCCCTCGGCATAGACTGCCATGGACGTGGTGAGCGTGGTGGTGATGGTCGAAGCCGGCGACAGCAGCGACGTCGGCATGGCCTCGATGCCGCCGATGACCATGCGCACGGCGAGCGTCTCGCCAAAGGCGCGGGTCATGCCCAAGATAACCGCGGTCATGAGCGACGGCATGGCGGACTTGAGCACCACGTGCCAGATGGTCTGCCAGCGGGTGTAGCCCAGCGCGAGCGAGCCCTGACGGTAACTGTCGGGCACGGCGCGCAGGCCATCGACCGAAAGCGTGGTCATCGTCGGCAGAATCATGACCGCCAGCACGATGGCGCCGGGCAAGATGCCCAGGCCCGTGCTCACGTGGAAAACGCTCTTCATAAGACCGACGACAACGTGAAAGCCGATCAAGCCAAAGACGACCGAGGGAATACCGGTCAAAAGCTCAATAAGCGGCTGAAAAACCTTGGAACCAAACTTAGGCTGGATCTCGACCGCAAAGATGGCAGAGCCGATGGCGATGGGCAGCGCGATGAGCGTGGAGAGCACCATGACCGCAAACGAGGTGACGATCAGGGGCAGGGCGCCGGTATAGGGCAGGCCGTTTTCGGCTGTGTTGGCCAGGTCCCACTTGGTGCCGGCGAAGAACTCGACGACCGAGACGCCGTCCTTGAGAAAAGCCGAGAGGCCCTTTTGGGCGACCATAAAGATGAGCGCGGCAACGACAAGCGTCACGAGCGCTACGCACGCGCCCGTGACGCCCAGGCCCACGTTCTCAAGGTCGCGCTTTGGCAGCTGTTTTGCCATTGCAAACCTTTCCGGGGCGATTACTTATTTAGCAGAGACCTTGCCGCTGGCGTCCTTGACGACCTTCATGGCAGAGACGGGGATGAAGCCCTGCTCCTCGACGAGCTTGCCCTGGACGTCGTCGGAAAGCATGAACTCCAGGAAGGCCTTGGTGGCCTCGTCGGCGTCCTTGGAGCAGTACATGTGCTCGGTAGCCCAGATCTTGAAGGAGTCATCAGTGACATTCTTGCTCTTGGGCTCGACGCCCTCGACCTTGATGGCGTTGAACTTGGAGTCATCGAAGTGCGAGAAGTCGAGGTAGGAGATGGCGTTATCGGTGCTGCCCATCTGAGTCTGGACGTCGCCGGACTTGTCGAGCTCGGCGTCGCCCTTAAAGTCGACGGCCTCGTCGCCAAAGACGGCGGCCTCGAAGGTGGCGCGGGTGCCGGAGCCGGCCTTGCGGTTGAG
>CABUVB010000114.1 GCA_902494815.1 uncultured Collinsella sp.
AAGACCTGGAAGGTCAACAACACCATCCAGACCATCATGCCGATCCTGATCATCCCGATTCTGACCTCGCTCGTCCTGGGCATGGCCTACATCTACATCCTGGCCACGCCGCTTGGCTTTGTGATGGATTGGCTCACCAGCGTGCTCGGTAGCCTGCAGGGCGGCTCCGCCGTCGTCCTGGGCCTGGTCATTGGTGTTATGACCGCCTTCGATATGGGTGGCCCCATCAACAAGACCGCTTCGACCTTTACTATGGCCATCATGGCCTCCGGCATCTACGGCCCTAACGGTATGTTCCGCGTCGCCGTCGCCATTCCCCCGATCGCCTGTGGCCTCGCTGCGCTCATCGCCAAGAATAAGTTCGATGACGCCGATCGTCAGATGGGTATCTCCGCACTGTTCATGGGCTGCATCGGCATTACCGAGGGCGCTATCCCCTTCGCGGTCAAGGACCTTGGCCACACCCTGCCCGGCATCTGCATCGGCTCTGCCGTGGGTGCTGCCCTCGCCGCCTTCCAGGGCATCGACTGCTACGTCCCGCACGGTGGCTTTATCGTCGCCCTTGCCACCAACAACGTCGCGCTGTTCTGCCTGGACATCGTGATTGGCTCCGTGGTCGCCGCTGCAATCCTGATTGCCATGAAGCCCACGCTCGATAAGCAGGCCAAGTAAACCTTTAAGGACTCCGGTTGTGCGGAGGGATGGATTTGACTCCGCACAACCGCCCCTACACAACAAAATCCATCCGTACTGATAGGGCCCGCATCTGGGTCCCAGGGAACTTTTGTCAAAAATCCTCTGGAGAAGGAGAACAAAATGTCCAACCTCACCATCCGCCAGGCCGTTCAGGGCATGCTCAAGCTGCAGGATAGCGGCGATCACGCAACCATGGTCGGCATTGGCCCCATGAGCCCCAACCTGATTCAGGCCGTGTTCGAGCTTGCCAAGGACGAGGATTTCCCGCCCATGTTTATCGCCAGCCGCAACCAGGTCGATATGGACGAGATGGGCGCCGGCTACGTCAACGGTTGGGACCAGACGCGCTTTGCCGCCGACATCAAGAAGGTCGCCGACGAGGTGGGTTACACCGGCCCGTACTACCTGTGCCGCGATCACGGCGGTCCGTGGCAGCGCGACGAGGAGCGTAACGCCCACCTGCCCGAGGACGAGGCCATGGAGCTCGCCCGCAAGTCCTTCGTCGCCGACATGGAGGCAGGCTTTGACCTGCTGATGGTCGACCCCACCAAGGACCCCTATCAGATCGGCAAGGTTATTCCGCTCGACGTGGTGCTTCGCCGCACGATCGATCTTATCGACTACCTTGAGCAGTACCGTCGCGAGCATAACCTGCCCGAGGTCGCCTATGAGGTCGGTACCGAGGAGACCAATGGCGGCTTGACTTCTACCGATAAGTACGAGGAGTTCATTTCTCAGCTGCAGCCCGAGCTCGAGAAGCGCGGCTGCCCCATGCCCACCTTTATCGTCGGTCAGACCGGCACGCTTACCCGTTGGACCGAGCAGGTCGGCCATTACAACTTTAAGAACGCCCGCGAGCTCGCCGACATGGCAAAGCGCTACGGCGTGGGCCTGAAGGAGCACAACGCCGACTACCTGGACGACGCGACGCTGCTCGAGCACATCCCGGCTCACGTGACGGCCTCCAATGTCGCCCCTCAGTACGGCACCGAGGAGACCCGCGCCTACCTCAAGCTCTGCGCTACCGAGCAGATTCTGGTCGACAACGGCCTGTGCGACGATCCCTCCGACCTGTATCACACGCTGCTGGTCAAGGCTATCAAGACCGAGCGTTGGCGCAAGTGGATGACCGGCGACGACGTTAACCTGCAGGTTGACGACATTCTGGCCGACGACGAGCTCAGCCTGAAGATCCTGGATGTCTCCGGCCACTACGCCTTTAACGATCCCGAGGTCAAGGAGCAGGTCGAGAAACTCTATCGCAACCTCGCTGCCCAGGACATCGACGGCAAGCGCTTTGTGATCGAGCACATCAAGCGCCCGATCAAGCAGTACGTCGTCGGCCTTAACCTCAAGGGCGTCACGAGCCGCATCGAGAAGGCTCTCGAGGACTAAGTAGTTCCGGCGTTTTGACAAACGCCGGACCGGTCGACGCTGCGCGAGCATCTGCCGGGCAATCTGGCGCTCAAGCCGTCGCTCGCGTACCAAAGTACGCTTCGCTCCTCTTTCGCACCACCTTGCCACGGCAGCTGCCCGCTCGCTGACGTTGGTTCGACCAGTGATTGAGCCGTTGTCCTTAGATTGCTAGCTATTCATTTGAAGGAGTTTGTACCATGAAGTTCTTTATCGATACCGCCAACCTTGACGAGATCGCCGAGGCCAAGAGCTGGGGCTGCCTTGCCGGCGTCACCACCAATCCGTCCCTGTACGCCAAGACCGGCGGTAAGCTCGCCGACTTTGAGCCCCATATGCTCAAGATTGCCGAGCTCTGCGAGGGTCTGCCCGTGTCCGCCGAGTCCACCGCGACTACTGCCGAGGGCATGATCGAGGAGGGCAAGCGTCTTGCCGCCCTCGCTCCCAACATCGTGGTTAAGCTTCCCGTGTGCGAGGCCGGCCTCGCCGCCTGCCGCGCCCTGGCCGACGCAGGCGTGCGCGTCAACATGACGCTTGTTTTCTCGCCGACCCAGGCCTTGATGGCCGCCAACGCCGGCGCTCGCTACATCAGTCCGTTTGTGGGACGCTTCGATGACATCGCCGAGGACGGTATCTCGCAGCTCGACAACGTTGTGACCTGCATCAAGAACTATGACTGGACTGGTAAGAACGTCGATGACACCGTCGAGATCATCACTGCATCCGTCCGCACGCCTAATCACGTGACCCAGGCGGCACTGCTCGGTGCCGATATTGCGACCGTCCCCATGGCTGCTCTTAAGAAATGCCTGCATCATCCGCTGACCGACCAGGGCCTTGCCTCGTTCGAGGCTGACTGGCAGAAGGTCGTCGCTCAGGCTTAACGAGTGGATTGCCCCGGCATCGCGTCATCCGGTGCCGGGGTTGTTCTCAAGAGAGGAATTCGTATGACCAACCAGGAGCTGGCGAAGGTCGCCAATGAGGTCAGGAAGGGTGTCGTGACTGCGGTTCACGCGGCCAAGTCGGGACACCCGGGTGGATCGCTCGGTGCTGCCGACATCATGACGTATCTGTACTTTGAGGAAATGAATATCGATCCTGCCGACCCTCACAAGGCCGATCGCGATCGCTTTGTGCTCTCCAAGGGTCACGCGGCGCCGGGCCTGTATTCGGTGTTGGCAAATCGCGGCTATTTTCCCGTCGAAGAGCTCGAGACGCTCCGTCATATTGGCAGCCGACTGCAGGGCCATCCCAACATGAACGATGCCCCGGGTGTTGATATGTCCACCGGATCGCTCGGTCAGGGCATCTCTGCTGCGGTTGGAATGGCGCTCGCTGCAAAGCACTGGGGTGACAGCTACCGCGTCTACACGCTGTTGGGCGACGGCGAGTGCGAGGAGGGCCAGGTGTGGGAGGCGGCCATGTTCGCCGGCAACCACGACCTGGATAACCTCGTCGCTATCGTCGATCATAATGGCCTGCAAATTGACGGCAGTATCGACGAAGTTAACTCGGCTATGCCACTTGCCGACAAGTTCCGCGCTTTTAAGTGGCATGTGATCGAGCTCGCCGACGGTAACGACATGGCGCAGATTGCCGCCGCCTTTGCCGAGGCTCGCAAAGTGAGCGCCTCGCCTGTGGCCATTATCGCCGAGACGGTGAAGGGCAAAGGCGTCTCCTTTATGGAAAACCAGGTGGGCTGGCACGGCAAGGCGCCCAACGATGAACAGTTTGAGCAGGCCATGGCCGAGCTCGCAGCAGCAGGGAAGGAGCTCTAATGGCAGACGTCAAAAAAGTCGCCACGCGCGTTAGCTATGGCGAGGCACTCGTCGAGCTGGGCAATGAGCACGATGACTTTGTAGTGCTCGATGCCGACCTGGCCGCCGCCACGCAGACCGGTAAGTTTAAGGCTGCGCACCCTGAGCGCTTCTACGATGCCGGCATTGCCGAGAGCAACTTGATGGGGCTTGCCGCCGGCATTGCAACCACGGGCCACGTCGCCTTTGCGAGCACCTTTGCCATGTTCGCCGCCGGCCGCGCGTACGAGCAGGTGCGCAACTCCATCGGCTATCCGCACCTCAACGTCAAAATTGGCGCTACGCATGCGGGCATCTCGGTCGGTGAAGACGGCGCTACGCATCAGTGCTGCGAGGATATCGCGCTCATGCGCACGATTCCGGGTATGACGGTGGTCGTTCCCGCCGACGACGTCGAGGCTCGTGCCTGTGTGCGCGCCGCCTATGAGTTTGAGGGCCCGGTTTACATGCGCTTCGGCCGCCTGGCAACACCGGTCATCAACGATCACGAGGACTATGAGTTCAAGATTGGTCGCGGCGTGGTCGTGCGCGAGGGGTCCGATGTGACCATCGTCGCTTGTGGCCTTATGGTCGCCGAGGCGCTTGAGGCTGCCGAGGCGCTCGCTGCCGATGGCATCGAAGCCGAGGTCATCAATATGCATACGATCAAGCCGCTCGATGAACGCCTGGTGGTTGCCAGCGCCAAGAAGACCGGCCGCGTGGTCACTGCCGAGGAGCATTCGATTATCGGCGGTCTTGGCGAGGCCGTTGCCTCGGTGCTCGCGGAGCAGCATCCAGTGCCGATGCGTCGCGTCGGCGTGCACGATGTGTACGGCGAGTCCGGCCCTGCGGTCGATTTGCTGCATAAGTACGGTTTGGACGCCGACGGCATCGAAGCCGCGGTCAGGTCCGTGTTGTAAGGAGGGTTCTACATGGGATTTGTATCTGCCAACCAGGTGACGATTGGACATGCATCGGCCTCACGCGAGGACGCGCTGCATTATTTGTCCGAGCAGGCTGTTGAGCTTGGCTTTGCCGATGACGCGTCCGCTGTTGAAGCCGCGTTCATTGCTCGCGAAAACGAGGCCGAGACTGGCCTCGTCGCCGGGTTTGCCGTTCCGCATGCCAAGAGCGATGCGATTCATACGCCGGGTGTGGCCGTGCTCAAACTGGCCGAGCCCGTTGAATGGCCGAGCTTTGATGGCGTACCCGTCGATGTTGCGCTCGCGCTGTACGTGCCCGCCGGCGAGGCTGGAACCACGCACCTGCGTCTGCTCTCCAAGGCTGCCGTGATGCTGATGGACGCCGGCTTCCGTGACAAGGTGCGCGCGAGCACCGATCCCGTTGAAATTGCGGAGCTCATCAATAGCGGACTCGAAGACTAGAACGGTCGTCCCGTTCAATCAATCGATCCTTCTCCAAGGAAAAGGGCCACGACGCCATATGGGTGTCGCGGCCCTGTTTGCGTTTCCCCAGGTAAAACCTGCCAAAACAAACCTGTCCCTTATTGACAGGTCAGTTAACGCAGTCCAGGTTGAGCATATGCGAGCGAGCGGGCTCCGGGTGCGGCAAGGTGACGTGAAACAAGCGGGCGCTGACCTTTTGGTCGCGCCCGTGAAGTTGAGCGTCAGATTGCCGTGCCCGGGGCCTGCGCAGCGCCGAGCGGTTACGCCGTTTGTAAAACGGCGTAACTTAAAGATTCATGTTGCCGTGGATGTAGGGGGTGACCTCGGGGGAGATATGGTCGCAGCCCAGCTCGCGCAGCGCGGACTCGATAACGGCGGGCAGCGGGGTCTTGCCCTTGTCGTCGACGGCGGCACCGCCGAGGGTGGCAATCTTGGCGACATCTGCGGGTGCGGCCTCGATATGCATGCAGCCGCCGACCAGGCGTGCGCGGACCTGAGCCAAGTCAAGATCGTGCAGGTAATCCTCGCAGGCGCGGATTAAATCGACCTTCTCGCGCGTAAGCTCTTCGCCCGTGGGGACGCGCGTGGCAAGGCAGGCTCCCGCCGGCAGGTTCCAAACGGGATAGCCCCATGCGCGCAGCAGCTCGCGCTCTTCGTCCTTGGTAAAGCCGACCTCCATAAG
>CABUVB010000115.1 GCA_902494815.1 uncultured Collinsella sp.
TACATTCCTCCCCGGCGGGACAGGGAGAGATATATGGAAGAAATGCCCAAGAACTACGATCCGTCGACCAACGAGCCGGCGATCCTGCAGAAGTGGCTCGACGGCGGCTACTATAAGCGCCGCGAGGGCGTGGGCGACTGCACCGTCACCATTCCGCCTCCCAACGTGACCGGCAAGCTCCACATGGGTCACGCCACCGACGACTCCATCCAGGACGCCATCATCCGTATGGCCCGCATGCGCGGCAAGTCCACGCGCTGGGTGCTCGGCACCGACCACGCCGGTATCGCCACGCAGACTAAGGTCGACAAGAAGCTCAAGAGCGAGGGCATCAGCCGCCTGGAGATCGGTCGCGACAAGTTTGTCGACGCCTGCTGGGATTGGACCCACGAGTACGGCGGCATCATCGTCGAGCAGATCAAGCGCATGGGCTGCTCCGTCGACTTCGACAACGAGCGCTTTACCATGGACGAGGACTACGCCCAGGCCGTGCGCAAGGTGTTCTGCGACTGGTACCACGACGGTCTGATCTATCGCGGCAAGCGCATCGTCAACTGGTGCCCCAACTGCACTACCGCCATCTCGGACGACGAGGCCGAGTACAAGGACGAGAAGGGCCATCTGTGGCACCTGCGCTACCCGCTGACCGAGCCGGTCAACGGCCAGGACTACATCGTCGTCGCCACCACGCGCCCCGAGACCATGCTCGGCGACACGGGCGTCGCCGTCTCCCCGAAGGACCCCGAGAAGGCCGCCTTTGTGGGTAAGACCGTCAAGCTTCCCATCGTCGACCGCGAGATCCCCATCTTTGAGGATTGGCATGTCGACGCCAACTTTGGCTCCGGCTTCGTTAAGGTCACGCCGGCCCACGACCCCAACGATTACGCCATGGGCCAGGCCCACGACCTGCCGCAGATCAACATCTTCGACGAGCACGCGGTGGTCGTTGAGGGCTACGGCGAGTTTACCGGCATGAACCGCGACGAGTGCCGCGAGGCCGTCATTAAGTGGTTTGAGGAGCATGACCTGCTCGATCACGTCGAGGACCTCGATCACTCCGTCATGCACTGCTACCGTTGCGACGCCGCGCTTGAGCCGTGGCTTTCCGAGCAGTGGTTCGTGGCCGTCGACAAGCTCAAGGGGCCGGCGCTGGACGCCGTCAACTCCGGCAAGGTCACCTTCCACCCCGCGCGCTGGACGCAGACCTACACCACTTGGATGGAGAACCTCAAAGACTGGTGCATCAGCCGCCAGCTGTGGTGGGGCCACCGCATCCCCGTGTTCTACTGCGAGGACTGCGGCTGGGAGGACGCTCTTACCGAGGACACCGACGTGTGCCCCAAGTGCGGCGGCCATCACGTGCACCAGGACGAGAACGTGCTGGACACCTGGTTCAGCTCGCAACTGTGGACCTTTGCCACGCAGGGCTGGCCGCAAAAGCCGGAGCTGCTCGAGGGCCATCACCCCACGACAGCGCTGGTCACCGCGCGCGACATTATCGCGCTGTGGGTCGCCCGCATGGTCATGAGCTCGCTGTACTTCTTGGACGAGGTGCCGTTTAAGGACGTTGTCATCTACCCGACGATCCTGGCCAAGGACGGCAGCCGCATGTCCAAGTCCAAGGGCAACGGCGTTGACCCCATGGACCTCATCGGCATGTACGGCGCCGACGCTATGCGCTTCAACCTGCTCACGCTGTGCACCAACAACCAGGACGTTAAGTTCGACGCGAACATCGATAAGAAGACCAAGAAGCTTATCGACAGTCCGCGCACCGAGCAGGCCAAGTCGTTTGTGACCAAGATTTGGAACGCCAGCCGCTTCCTGCTTATGAACATGGAGGGCTACACGCCCGGCGAGCCCGTCGTGGAGACGCCGGCCGACGCCTGGATGTTCAGCCGCCTGGCCAAGGCCGTCCAGATGGTCACCGAGGGTATCGAGAAGTACACCTTTGGCGACATGGCCCGCGGCGTGCAGCAGTTCTTCTGGAACGAGGTCTGCGACTGGTACGTCGAGGTCACCAAGGCCCGCCTGAAGGGCGAGGGCCGTCTGCAGGCTCAGCGCAACCTGATTTTTGTGCTCGACACCTCCATTCGCCTGATGCACCCGCTCATGCCGTTTGTCACCGAGGAGATTTGGGACAACATGCCGGCGAGCGTGCTCGACCTGGATGCCGAGGGCAACGTTGATCGCGCCGAGGCGCTCATGATCGCCAAGTGGCCCGAGCCCGCCGACTACGCCAAGTATGTCGACGAGGACGCCGAGCGCGCGTTTGAGCTGTGCCGTACCGTCGTGTCTGCCGCCCGCGCCACGCGTTCGCGCTATCGCTTGAGCCCCAAGGCCGAGCTCGACGTGGTCGTGCGTGCCGGTGCCGAGGACATCGAGAAGCTCGAGAGCCTGCGCTCGACCATCGAGCCTCTGGCAAACACTGCCTCGCTGGTCATGGGTACCGATGTCGAGAAGCCGGCTGCGAGCATCGCCGTGGTCGACAGCGGCGTCGAGGTCTTTGTGGTGCTTGAGGGCAAGGTTGACCTTTCGGCCGAGAAGGCACGCCTGGAGAAGGAGATCGCCGCGGCCCAGAAGGAGCTCGCCGGCTGCGAGAAGACGCTCGCCAACGAGGGCTTTGTGGCCAAGGCCGCGCCCGCGGTGGTCCAGAAGAAGAGGGACCGTGCAGCTGAGCTCAAGGAGATCCTGGCGGCACTGACTGCTCAGGTTGCTGACTTCTCGTAGGCGGTACGGGGGGACGCGGTTTGGGGCATTGCTCGCTACTGCGGACAGTCCTGCTCGCACGAAGGCCACATTAAGTGGCCTTCGGCTCGTGCGGAACTTGTATCGAGCAAAGCCCCAAACCGCTCCCATAGCGGTTACGGGGGGGGCGTCCGCTGCCCGGTAGGGCCACTGGGTTGTGGCCTTGATCTTGCTGCAAAGCGGTGTTTGGCTGATATTTTGAATGGGAGGGGCTCGTTGTTGCTTACGGGCCTCTTTTTATGTTGAGGGGACTTTGGCTATGGCAAAGCGTTCTGGGTTGTATTCGGTGCCGTTTGAGGTTCCGGAGCTTTCTTTTGATGAGGCTGTTGCACTTGCGGCCGATACGGGAAAGATTGCGCGTTATTCGACGCCGCTGCTCGAGACCGTCGTCGAGATGCTCGATGAGCTTGGTCGTCCTGACGAGTTCTATGATTGCGTCCAGATAGCCGGTACCAATGGAAAGACCTCGACAACGCGATTCTCGGCTGCCATTCTTCGTGGCGAGGGCCTTAAGACGGCACTCTTTACGTCTCCTCATCTGGTGCGCTATCCCGAGCGTATGGAGATTGATGGAAAGGTCGTCTCAGACGAGGTCTTTGCTCATGGTGTCTCTGCGGCGTATGAGGCGGGCCGTCGTCTCAATGCGCGTCGTGAGGCGGCGGGCGAGGAGCTCCGTGCTATTACGCCTTTCGATCTTTTGTCCGTGGCCGGTTTGACTATGTTTGCCGAGGCTTGCGTGGACGTTGCCGTGCTTGAGGTTGGCATGGGCGGACGCTGGGATGCTACGAGTGCGACCGATCCCGTCGCCGTCGCCATTACGGGCATTGGACTCGACCATACGAAGGTCCTTGGCGACACGCTTGAGGCTATTACGGGGGAGAAGGCTGCGGTTATTAAGCCTGGGCGCCTGGTTGTTTTGGGCGAGGGTACGCATGAGGCGAGCGTTCAATGTGTGATGGATGCCCGTTGCCGCGAATGCGGTGTTGTGCCGCTCGTGGTGAATCATGTCACGACTAAGGTGCCGGCGCATGTGGGCGACACGGTGGAGTTTAGCTGCACCACACCGCGCGCGATCTATACGTCGAGGATGGTCAAGCCGGCGTATCAGCCGCAGAATGCTGCGTGCGCGATTATGCTGTGCGAGGGCTATCTGGGTCGCGAGCTCGACCACGATGCGCTCGACGCTTCGCTTATGGGCTGCCCCACGCCGGGTCGTTTTGACGTGCTGGGAACCGATCCGCTCAAACTGATCGACGCTTGCCATAACCCCCAGAGCTGCGAGAACTTTGTGAACGCACTGGACGAGATCGATCCGTGCGTAGAGAATCGCCCCACGCTGCTGTGTGCTGCGCTGGCCGACAAGGACGTGGCGGGCATCGTCGATGTGCTTGTTCCGGCCTTCCCGCGCGTAGTCGTGACCCAGACCGATTCCGATCGCGCCCTGCCGGCGGAGGAGCTCGCTGCTCTGGTAGACGCCGATAAGCTCGCTGGCGTGTATCCCAACGTATCAGAGGCCCTCGCAGCCCTCGATGCCGCCGGCGAGCCCTTCGTAGCAGCCGGCACCATCACCCTAGCCGGCGAAGTAGCGGGGCTGCTGCGTTAGAGCCTTTCCGCTGGGCAGCTAGTTGGCCTGCTAGCCACGAAATGGGCCTATCTACTACGTTTGACCGGTTACCCCCGACCACACCGAGAATTGCAAAATCAAAACCGCAGGTAGAAGGCTTGCCAGTTATGCGAAAACGCGGGTGTGGTCGACCCATGCGGGTTAAACGTAGTAGATAGGCCGTTTTCGTGGCGCATCTCTAGACTGTCAAATTGGTCGACTTAGCCCCATGGCAGTTGCGGTGAAATAGTTCCTGGATTATGCCTCTGTGGGACAATCTGGGAACTATTCCACCGCAACTTATTGAGGGGCTATTGGGTAAGGGCTAGTCTAGGCGGACTGGATCGTGGGGGTAGGCGTTGAGAATCTCGACGCCGGACTCGGTAACTAGGGCCAAGTCCTCGATGCGGACTCCGGTGCGGCCGGGGAGGTAGATGCCCGGCTCGATGGAAAACGTCATGCCCGGCTCCACGACCTGTTCGTTGACCAGCGAGACGTCGCCCGGCTCGTGGTCCTGCAGACCAATCGAGTGGCCCAGGCGATGCGTAAAGTATTTGCCGTAGCCTGCGTCCTCAATCACGTCGCGCGCGGCATGGTCCAGGTCGCACATGCGCACACCCGGTGCGATGAGCGCCTCGGCAGCCTCGTTGGCGCGGCGCACGATATTGTAGATACGCGCGGTCTCCTCGTCCGGCTCGCCCCAAAAGAACGTGCGTGTCATGTCCGAGCAGTAGTTGTGATAACGCCCGCCAATGTCGAACAGCACCACGTCGCCGCGCTTGAGTACAGTCTCGTCGGGCTCGTGGTGCGGGTCGCCGGCGTTGGCGCCAAAGCTCACGATAGGCGGAAAGCTAAAGCCCTCGCAGTCGTGTTTGCGATACAGACCGAGCATCTGATCGGCAATCTCGCACTCCGTCACGCCTTCATGGACGAGCTTGATGACGTCGGCCATCACGGCGTCGTTAGCGGCCGAGGACACGCGCATAAGCTCCTGCTCGGCGTCATCCTTGTGGGTGCGCGCGGCGGTGACGGCAAAGACGCCCAGGAAAAACTCGCTGGCTGCGCGGCGCTCCATGAGCGGCATCAAAAAGCCAGAGCGCATGACGGTGTCGATGCCGAGTGGTTTGGTCGGATCGACCTCGCGAACGATGGCGTCGGCCACGATGTCGGTATCGGTGTGATAGGCGACGCGGGCATTGTCGTACTCAGGCAGCTGATGCAGGGCGTTGACCAAGATCACGGGCTCGCAATCACGCGCGAGCAGCACGCCGCAAAAACGCTCGAACATATCGGCATAAAAGCCGGTCAGATAGTAGATCGACCACGGGTCATTTATGAGCAACTGCGCACCGGGGTGCTGAGCCTCGAGCGCATCGAGCACGCGCGCCACACGCTGGTCATCAACATGTGCCATGAAACATCCTTTCGCTAGGCTGCCACCATGGTATCCCAAGCCCGGCACATAGGGACGTTCCTTTTATGCCGGCACCTTGGGACACTCCTTTGCATCCCGTGCGGCCCTCATAAGTTGCGGTGAAATACGGACTGTTTAGCGGCCTGAAGCCATAAAACA
>CABUVB010000116.1 GCA_902494815.1 uncultured Collinsella sp.
CTTCTGGTCGCGCCCTTGAAGTTGAACGTCAGATTGTCCAAATGCGGCCCGCGCAGCGTCGGCTGGTCCGCCGTTCGGTAGAACGGCAGAACCTAAACAGCCTGTGCCAGCTTCTCGGCTCGCTCGGCGGCGGCGAGCGCCTCGATGACGGTGCCGAGCTGGTCGCCCAGGAGGACGCCGTTGTAGGTGGAGTTGAAGCCGATACGGTGATCGGTCACGCGGTCCTGGGGCTGGTTGTAGGTACGGATCTTCTCGGAACGGTTGCCGTGGCCAATCTGGCTCTGGCGCTCGGCACCAAGCTCTGCCTGCTGCTTCTCGAGCTCCATCTCGTAGAGGCGGGCACGCAGCATCTGCATGCAGACTTCGCGGTTCTGGATCTGGGAGCGCTGCTCCTGCGACTGCACCACGGTGTTGGTGGGCAGGTGGGTGATGCGCACGGCGGAGTAGGTGGTGTTAACGCACTGACCGCCAGGGCCCGAGGCACAGTAAGTGTCGATGCGCAGGTCGGACTGGTTGATCTGGACGTCGATTTCCTCGGCCTCGGGAAGCACGGCGACGGTTGCCGTGGAGGTCTGAATGCGGCCCTGGGACTCGGTCTTGGGGACGCGCTGAACACGGTGCACGCCGGACTCGAACTTCATGACGGAGTAGACGCGGTCGCCCTCGACCTTGAACTCGATGGACTTAAAGCCGCCGGCCTCGCTGGGGCTAGAATCGAGCACGGTGGTCTTCCAGCCGCGCGACTCGCAGAAGCGCTGGTACATCTTGTACAGGTCGCCGGCAAAGATGGCCGCCTCGTCGCCACCGGCGGCGGAGCGAATCTCGACGATGGTGTTCTTGTCGTCGTTGGGGTCGCTCGGGATGAGCATGTACTTGATGTCTTCCTCGAGCTGGGGAAGCTTGGCCTCGTTTTCGGAGATGTCCATCTGGAGCATCTCCTTCTCATCGGCATCGGTGGTATCGTGGAGCATTTCCTTGGCGGCCTCGATGTCATCGAGCGCGCCGATGTACTCGCGCGAGGCGGCGATGAGGTCGGACTGGTGCGCGTACTCCTTGTTGAGACGCGTGAACTCCTTAATATCGGAGGCGACGGCCGGGTCGGAGAGCTTCTTCTCGAGCTCCTCGTAGGCCTTGATGATCTTTTCGAGCTTGTCGCGCATGGCGGGACTCCTTTATATGCGTGAAGGTGAAAATCGGCAGAGTTGATGGGGCGCGCGGCGCCACTGCGGGGGTAAGCCCGGCTAGAACATGTCGATCTTCAGATACATGCGCATCCCTTCGCGTATGGGGTACATAGTTGCGGTCTAACCCATACATGATAGCGTGCGCGGGCAAACCTGCATATAACCCGCACGGATTGGTGCAAACAAACCTGACCCCATTGCACCAAGAGCTTGCTTTTTGGCTAGAGCGTTTGGAGTAGAGCGACGAGGAAGCGGATGCCCTGGAGGTAGGCGCGGCGGGTGATGCGCTCGTTGGTGCCGTGGACGCCGCGATCACACTCGTCGTCATCAACCACAAAGGCCGAGAAGCGAATGCACTCAGGGCAAATTTGTTGGTAGTTGGCAGCGTCGGTCGCACCGATCACGGTCGAGGGCACAATTGCCACTGGCTCGAATGATCCGTTTTCCTCCGTCCCCTTTGGATCACGGAAATAGCGGGCGGCGATGGAGCGAACCGCCTCGAGGCCGGGACCACCGATGCGCGGGGACGGCGAGGGTTCGGAGCTGCCGGGGCCCAGCTCCACTTCGACACGACCGGCAAGGTCCGCCCCGGCAACCGCCTCACGGCAGCGCGCCACAACGTCGGCCACGCTCGTGCCCTCGAGCATGCGGAAGTTGATGTTGGCCCACATATCCTGCGGCATTACGTTGGCGCCGGTGCTGCCACCCTCGATCTGCGTGGGCGCGCAGGTGGTCGTCACCAGCGGATAGAGCTTCTTGCTGGCGAGGCAATCGCGGACAATGGCGCCCCCGTTGGCGGCAATTTCATCGGCCGTGTAGAGCCCCAACTCGACGAGCTGGGCGGCAAGCAAGTCGGTCACGTGCGTCGGCCACTCGATATCGCAGATTGCGGTGATGGCACGGCTGAGCACCTCGAGCGACGTGCCGCCGTAGGGGTTAGAAGAATGTCCACCCTCACTCTTCGTCTTGAGCACGATATCGGCATAGCCCTTCTCCGCGAGGTCGGCGTGCATGAGCCAGCCCTCGCCCGCGCTGTACTCGGCAGCCGAAACGATGCGGTAGTCGCCCTCGTCGATCAGGTACTCAAGCTCAATGCCGCGCTCCTCGAGCGCGCGGCCGATGGCGCCTGCACCGTACTGCGTTGTCTCCTCGTCCTGGCCAAAGGCCAGGAGCAGCGTGCGCTCGTGCTGCCAGCCGTGCGCCAGCGCATACTCGACAGCCTCGAGAATGCCTGCGACCTGGTCCTTCATGTCGATCGCGCCGCGGCCCCAGATATAGGTGTCGTCCACGTGCCCGCTAAAGGGTTCGTGCGTCCAGTCAGCCTCGGTGCCGGGTACCACAGGAACCACGTCCATGTGGCCCATGAGCATGACGGGTTTGAGGGCAGGGTCGGAACCGCTAAGTGTCACCAACAGCGAATGGTCGATAAGCTCGACCTCGCCCGCCGCAAATACGTGCGGCCAGGCCTGCTGCATATAGGCGCGCAGGTCGTCGAAGGGCTGCCAGTCCACCGCCTCGGCATCCATGCTCGAGATGGTCGGAAACGACAGCACGCGGCCCAAACGCTCGTACGCGCCTGCCTCGTCTATATCGGCAAAATCGTCCTCATGCGCAAAGAAGCGCCAAACCTCGGCCATGACATCCTTTCGATTGTGACGACAAAGGCCGCCCCACGGGAGCGGCCCTGCAACGCAAGAGTTTGCGGTCGGTTATTTGTCCTCGAGATAACGCGAGAGGAACTCGCGGGTGCGCTGGTGTTTGGGGTTGCCGAAGAGCTCGGCCGGCGCGGCGTCCTCGAGCACCACGCCCTTGTCCATAAAGACCACGCGGTCGGACACGGTTCGGGCAAAGGCCATCTCGTGCGTGACGACGACCATGGTCATGCCGTCGGCCGCGAGCTTGCGCATGACCTCGAGCACCTCGCCCACAATCTCGGGATCGAGTGCGGAGGTCGGCTCGTCGAACAGCATGATCTGCGGATTCATGCACAGGGCGCGGGCGATGGCCACGCGCTGCTTTTGGCCGCCGGACAGGCGACCCACGGCGGCGTGCGCGAACTTCTCGAGCCCCACGCTCGTCAGATGCTCCATCGCGACCTTCTCGGCCTCGGCCTTGCTCATCTTTTTGAGCGTGACGGGCGCGAGCGTGCAGTTATCGAGCACATCCATGTTGTTGAACAGGTTAAAGCCCTGGAACACCATGCCGATGTCCTCGCGGAGTTTGTTAATGTTGCAGCGCTCGGCCGTAAGGTCCTGGCCGTGGAACCAGATGTGGCCCGCGTCCGGGGTCTCGAGCAGGTTGAGGCAGCGCAGGAAGGTCGACTTGCCCGAACCCGAGGCGCCGATGATGGTGACGACCTCGCCGGGATTGACGGACAGGTCGATGCCCTTGAGTACCTCGAGCGAGCCGAAGCTCTTGCGCAGGCCCTCGACGCGGATGAGCGGCTCATTGGTCTGTGCGGCGGCCGCAACGCCGGTAATGGCGGTATCTGCCATGATGATTCTCCTCGTCTTGAGCCTAGTTGGAGCTGGGCAGCGTGACCGGAGCCTCGGCGCCGAGCTTTTTGCCAAAGGCCTCGAGCAGGCGGCTCGCCACAAGCGTCAGGATCAGGTAGACCACGAGCGCCACGCAGTAGACTTCCATCTGGCGGTAGTACACGCCGGCGACGGTGGTAGTGGCGTACATGAGGTCGAACACGCCGATAACCGAGAGCACCGACGAATCCTTGATGTTGATGATGAGCTCGTTGGTGAGTGCGGGGATCGCGTTTTTAATACCCTGGGGGAACACGACCTTGCGCATAGCCTGCCACTGCGAAAGGCCCAGCGAGCGCGCCGCCTCGGCCTGGCCGGGATCGATGGACTCGATACCGCCGCGCAGGACCTCCATCATGTAGGCGGTGGAATTGAGCGAGATGGTGACGAGGCCGGCGGTGAAGGTACTCCAGATCTGGTTGGCCTGGGCGGTCTCGAAGCCCATGCCGCGCAAAACGGTGAAGCCCGCGTAATAGATGAGCAGGCCCTGGACCATCATGGGCGTGCCGCGCACGATGGTGGAGTAGACAGTCGCAAAGCCGCGGCCGATGCTTTTAAAGAAGCGCGTGAGATCGTTATCCACGCGATCGAACGTCTGAATACGCAGGAACACAAAGAGCAGCGCCAGGAAAAAGGCAATGACGGTACCGAAGGTCGCAAGTGCAATGGTGATCTCGATGCCGCGGATAAAGAAGTCGCCGCTCTTGTAGGTCATGTAGACCAGGCTCGACAAAAAGTCGCTGGGGTTGGAGTCCGAGACAATGCTCACCTGCACCAGATCGATAAACGACATGACGCAGCGGTCCACGAAAAAGATCGCCGCGATGGCGACCACGACATAGCTGCCCAGGCGCGCGCCGCGGCGGAAGCGCTCGGAAGCAAACGGCGACGTTTCGCGATAGTCGTTCCAGTGCATGAGTTTGGTGACGAGCGCCGCCGCCGACACGACGAGCCAGGCCCAAAGGATTGCCCAGAGGCAGTCTTGGAACACGCCCGTAGGCGCCAAGAAGCTCAGCGGCGTGGGGTTGCGTTGGCTAAACGCCAGGCCGAGCGCCGCGATAACGCTCGTGCCCAGATATACATAGCGATGGTCGGCCTTGATAAAGGAGGCCAGACGATTGATGGTTTTCATGCTGCCTCCCTATGCCGGCTGACGATCGAGGCACGCGTCCCACATTTGGTCGCGCTCCTCTTGGCTAATGCCCTTGAGCGTCTTGTCGATGAGCTTAAGCAGTTTGTCCGAGCCCTTGCGGCAACCGACATTTGCCGCGACCTCCTGCTTAAAGCCCTCGCCCTCGGCAAAATGAATCGGCACGATACCCGGGTTTTGGGCCATATAGCCCTTCTCGTTCTCGGTGTTGTAGGTCACGGCGTCGCACGTGCCCTGCAGCAGGTTCGAGAACACCGTGGGGACGGAGTCGACCGGGTTCTTGTGCACAACGCCCGGAATCTCGTCGATGACGGTGTCGAGCATGGTGTCCTTTTGGCCGAGTACCGTGGCACCGCTAAAGTCGCTGAGCTTGGTGGCGTTTTGGTAGGGGGAACCCTCTTTTACGAACAGGCCAAAGTAGCCAATGAAGTACGGGTCGGAAAAGCCGACCGACTCCTCGCGCTCGGGCGTGGCGCTCATACCGGCGATGATGAGGTCGATCTGGCCGTTGTTGAGCGAATCGATAAGGCCCGAGAAGCTCTGCTTGACGGCAACGGGCTCGCCACCGAGGGCTTTGCAGACGATCTTGGCGATCTGCACGTCGTAGCCATCGGCATAGGCGCCCCGCACGTTGTCGATGGGGATGGTGTATTCACTGGCTTCGGAAACCTGCCAGTTGTACGGGGCGTAGGCCGCCTCCATACCAATGCGGATCTTGTCCTTGCCGATCACGGAATCGGACAGGTCGTCGCGACCGCCGCCCGTCGTGGGCTGAACCACTTTGAGCGTGGACGGACGCTGACAGCCGGCGAGCGCGCCGGCGACGACAGAAGCGCTCGCAGCGAGAGCGCTACCCAAAAAGATGCGACGGCTGCATACCGGCTGGGTCTGCATGCCGCGCTGTTGGGGAGAATGCATAATCTGCCTTCCCTGTTGAATCGTATGCTGACGACTTAACAGGATA
>CABUVB010000117.1 GCA_902494815.1 uncultured Collinsella sp.
AGGGGGAGGCCTCGCGGCCTCCCCCTTTTTGCGTTTGCGGGCTTTTGTCTCACATAGTAGCTGTGTTTTATAACCCTCGTTTGTCGCATCTTCTGTGAACGGGCTACAATAACTTAGTCTGTGCGATATGGAGGTGAACATGGCTGAAGCTGGTATCGGCGTTGATATCGTCGAGATTTCCCGTATGAAATCAATTCTTGAAAAGACGCCGTCGTTTGCTAGGCGTGTGTTTACCGAAGAAGAGCGTGCGTATTGCGATGCATCATCGCGCCCCGCTGCTCACTATGCCAGCCGCTTTGCTTCGCGCGAGGCGGTACTTAAAGCTCTCGGTACGGGTTTTAGTCAAGGCGTTGGTCGCAAGGATGTTTCGGTTACGCGTGATAAACTCGGCAAACCGAAAGCGCTGCTTTCGGGCCGTGCTCTCGAGATCGCTCAAGAGCTGGGTGTTGTTGAGGTCGCTCTTTCCATTACGCTTACAGGAGACTTAGCCGTTGCGAATGCCATCGCGATTACCGAAGATGCTCGGCCTAAGCCAAAAGAGGAAAAGGTGAGTACCAAGAAACGCGTAGCGCAGACATTTAAAGAGGCTCGCTCTGTTTTAGATGAGCTTGAGCAGCTGCAGAATTCAGCATTGACGGAGCACCTGGGCGATGCTTCGCAAGATACGCTAGGAGCATAGATGAAACCGGTTTTGAGTACCGAAGAAGTCGTTCGTCTCGAGGATATCATCGAACGCGAAGGGACTTCGAAGGCCGAGCTTATGGAGCTCGCGGGTGAGTTTGCCGCCAACGAGATCTTGAAGCTCAATCCCGATCGGGTTCTCGTTCTGGTCGGTTTTGGTAATAATGGCGGCGACGGTTGGGTTGCCGCCGATATTCTGAGCCATAAGGGTGTGGACGTCGATATCGTTTCTCCGGTTGAGCCGGATGAGATTCCTGCTGCTCTGGCACGTCATGTTGCTCGTCGTACTGCCGGCCGCGATGTGCACGTTTGCGTCGGCCCCTCGCGTGACGAACTCGAGGTTTTGATCGATAAGGCCGATGTTGTTGCCGATGCCATTTTTGGTACCGGTTTCCACGGGAATCTGCGTGCGCCGTTCTCCATCTGGATTCCTACGGTCAATGAATGCGCCGACTGTGTCGTATCCATTGATGTCCCCTCGGGCCTGAATGCCGAGACGGGCGTTGTTGATGACGACTGCATTCGTGCCGAGCATACGGTGACGATGATTGCGCCCAAGATTGGTTTGTATAGCGCCGATGGCCCTGAGTATGCTGGCGATTTGATCTGCGGCAATCTTTACGACCGTCTTGACGAGGTCATCGATGATGTCGACCACGCCGCCGAGATTGTCGAGCCCGGTGACTTAGTTGATTACTTTGCTCCACTACCTACGAATATCGATAAGTATTCCCGTGGCTCTGTGCTTATTGTCGCCGGATCTGCGCAATATCCTGGTGCTGCCATTATGGCGGCCAAGTCTGCAGCTCGCGCGGGTGCTGGTTACGTGGCAGTTGCGGCTCCTGACGCCTGCGCCAATCTTATTCGCATGGCACTTCCTTCGATTCCCGTCTTTGCTATTCCGTCTGATTCCCGCGGCTCCTTTGGCGCCGCTGCGCGCATGACGGTGTGCGAGATTGCAAAGAAGTACAGCTGCGTACTGTGCGGTCCTGGTATGACGACATCTGCCGGCGCTATGCAGGTGGTTTCGGGCTTGCTCGAGCTTGATGTGCCGCTTATTTTGGACGCCGATGCACTCAACTGCCTTGCTAAGATTGCCATTGACGGTATTGATAGTAATCCCGAGATGTATCGTCGCGAGCAGCCGTTGGTTATGACGCCGCACTATCGTGAGCTTTCGCGTCTGGTTGCCGGTGACGAGGTGAACGACCTTGGTACCGCGATTGCAGCCGCGCAGAAGGTTGTCTGGGCTGCAGGCTCCGACAACCTGGTGGTCATTGCCAAGGGGCCGACGACGGCTATCTGTGGCGTTGAGCGTGTACTGCTGCCGCTCTCGGGTCCGGCTTCTCTGGCAACTGCCGGTTCGGGTGATGTTCTCGCGGGTATTTTGGCCGGCACGCTTGCCACCATGCGCGACGAGATGGATCGTTGGGAGTTGCTGTATTCGTACGCCGTCGCACTTCACAGCTACGCCGGTTTTGCCGCGGCGACGGAGTATGGTGAGAAGAGCGTTATCGCGACCGATCTTATCGACTTGATCGGTCCTGCCATGGAACTGGCGGCAAAGGATGCGCTCGAAGATCTGGGAATCATGGACGAAGGGTCGGATGACTAATCATGAATAAAGCCGATTTGACGCGCTGGTCCTGGGTCGAGATCGACCGCGGGGCGCTCCGTCGCAACACGAGGGCCTATAAGAACTTGCTGAATCCACGTCAGCGCCTGTGCTGCGTGGTCAAGGCCGATGCTTATGGTCATGGAGCTGTTGAGTGCGCCAAGATCATGTATTCGGCCGGTGCCGACATGTTTGCCGTGGCGACGGTTAACGAGGGCGTTGAGCTCCGACAGGGCGGGATTACGAAGCCCATCCTCATCCTAAGCGAGCCGCCTATCGAGGCCATTCCGACGTTGCTCGAGTTTGATATCATGCCTTCGGTCTATACGTCTGACTTTGCTCTTGCGTATGGCGAATGTGCCGTCGCGGCGGGCAAGGTGGGCAAGTATCATCTCGCCATCGAGACGGGCATGAACCGCATTGGCGTACATTACACGCAGGTGCTCGACTTTGTCCGCGGTATTAATTTCCATCGCGGTATTCAGTGCGACGGCGTATTTACGCACTTCGCCACGGCCGATGAACCTTCGGGCTGGGACTACAAACTGCAGTGTCAGCGCTTTACCGAGGCCGTTCAGGCCATTAAGGATGCGGGCTTTGAGTGCGGTATCGTGCACTGCGCCAACACGCCGTCCTCGATGCTCGACCCCTCGATGCATTTTGATATGATTCGCGCCGGCGTTGGCTTGTATGGCATGCAGCCGTGCGAGCTGAGTGGCCGCGTGATGCAGCTTGATCCCGTTATGAGCGTCCATGCGCGCGTGACGCGCGTGGCACACCCTGCGATGGGTGAGGGCGTGGGCTACGGTTTTACCTACCGCGTACCGCGCACGCGCGTTCAGATCTGCACGCTGCCGATCGGTTATGCCGACGGCCTATCGCGTACGCTTTCCAATCGTATGGATGTGCTGTATCGCGGCGAGCGCGTGCATCAGGTTGGCAATATCTGCATGGACCAGTTTATGGTCGCCATTCAGTCCAACCCGGCACACGAGATTCCCGAGGCCGAGTATGGTGACGAGATGATTATTGTCGGCCGCGATGGCGATGCCGAGATTACCATGGACGAGATGGCCCGACTGCGCGGAACGATTAACTACGAGGTCGCCTGCGGCTTTGGCATGCGCCTCGACAAGGTCTACGTGTAGGAGTCGCCATGGGCGTCATGCACATCCCTGGCCATACCCATCAGGCACCACGTGAGGTCGCACTCGAGGAAATTGAGGCCGTTCTGGGCGATTGTCACCTCTGCCAGCTCTACCAGTCGCGTCACAATATCGTGTTTGGCGTGGGAAACCCCCGCGCTCGTGTGATGTTTATTGGCGAGGCGCCGGGCCGCAATGAGGATTTGCAGGGCGAGCCCTTTGTGGGGGCGGCAGGCGAGGACCTCAACGGCATTTTGTCGCTGGCGGGGCTCAAACGCGAAGACGTCTACATTGCCAACGTGCTTAAGTGCCGCCCGCCGGGAAACCGCAATCCGCGTCCCGAGGAAGTGCTGGCTTGCTCGCCGTTTTTGCGTGAGCAGATTCGAAGCATCTGGCCCGATATTATCGTGACGCTCGGCAACCCCGCGACGCACTTTGTGCTTAAGACCGAGATTGGCATTACTAAGCTGCGCGGCAGGTTCCACCAGATGGGGCATTTTGTAGTAATGCCCACTTTTCATCCGGCAGCAGCGCTGCGCAATCCGGCGTGGCAGGAGCTGCTGGAGGAAGACTTTAAGATGCTGGGCGACTATCTGGAGCGACATCCCGCACCAGAGGACGCCTCGGAATAATAAGGAGCATATATGTCCCTGGAGCGCCTGGGGGTAGGTACTTACAAAACGACTTGCGCTGCCGATACGGAGTACTTTGGCGAGCTAATTGCACCGTGCCTTGAGGACGGCGATGTGCTCATCCTGACCGGTGGCCTGGGAGTGGGCAAAACTCACTTTACCAAGGGCGTCTCGCGCGGGCTGGGCGATGGGCATATGGTTACGAGTCCTACGTTTGCGCTCATGGCCGTTCACGATCAAGGCCGTATTCCGCTGTTTCACTTTGATCTATACCGCTTGGAGCATGCCTACGAGCTCGAGGATACGGGCATTTTCGATGTGCTGGGCTATGAGGGTGCTTGCCTGCTGGAATGGGGCGAACAATTCCAGGACGAGCTGACGGATGAGTATCTTTCGGTGACGCTCAAGCGTGATGAGGGCGACAGTGATGTGCGAACGATAACGCTCGAGGCGCACGGTGACCGCGCAATGGAGCTTTCCCATTTGATTGATAAGGCTGTACAAGATGAGCTTGCATAACGACAACGCGCTGGTGGTGGCGCTCGATACCTCGACCGACATGCTTGCCTGCGCGGCAAGCTGGATTGATGGGCGGACGGGCGAGACGAAGCTCGTGAGTGGCGACCACATGTGTCGCCGTCACGCCAACGTTGAGCTCGTGAATACCGTTGATGGCGTGCTGGCTCAGGCCGGTCTGGATCGCAGCGATGTTGGTTGCTACGTGGTCGGCCGCGGTCCGGGGTCGTTTACGGGTGTGCGCATCGGCATCTCCACTGCCAAGGGCCTCGCGCGCGGTGCCAATGTTCCGCTGCTGGGCGTGTCGACGCTCGACGCTTGCGCTTGGACGGCGTGGAAGGCTGGCGTGCGCGGCAAGCTTGGTATCTTGGCCGATGCTATGCGCGGTGAGGTATATCCGGCGCTGTATATGCTGGTCGATGAGGGTCCCGAGCGTCAATTTGAGCGCGAACACGTGGTCAAGGCCGCCGTTGCGCTCGATGAGTGGCGCCAAGCAGCGGACTGGGACCAGGTTCAGCTGACCGGTGACGGTCTCGTGCGCTATGGCAAGCTGCTGGGTGAGGACGAGACCGCCCGCTGCGTGGAGCGCGACCTGTGGTGGCCTTCGGGCGAGGGCTTGCTGCTCGCGCACGCTGCGGGTGACGGCGATCCGGCCCGCGTCTTGCCGATTTACACGCGCCTTTCGGATGCCGAGGAAAACGAGCGCAAGCGTCTTGGTCTTGCCGAGAGTGCGCAGAGCGAAATTACGGGTGTTGCCGATGAGCTCGCCGGTCGTCATCTGCAGTTCCGTCCCATGGGCGCGGCGGATGCCGAGGGCGCGAGCGCGCTAGAGGCTGCCTGCTTTGAAGGTGCCGGACACGAGGCGTGGACGCCGGGCATGTTCCTGTCCGAACTGGGCGAGGACGTCGCTGCGCCGCGTAGTTGGTGGGTGGCACACGACGACGGCAAGCTGCTGGGCCTTGCCGGCGGTATGGTCGTGGACGGTGATGTGCAGATTCTGGATGTCGCCGTCGACCCGGCACATCGCCGCGAGGGCATTGCCCGCAAGCTGCTGTCGCACGTGAGCTATGATGCCCAGATGCTCGGCTGCACCACGGCTTCGCTCGAGGTCGAGGACGGTAACGAGGGAGCGATCGCGCTTTATAACGCTCTGGGCTTTACCGAGGC
>CABUVB010000118.1 GCA_902494815.1 uncultured Collinsella sp.
ACATTTGACCGCCTGCGCGGCAAGGGCAAGCTGACCGAGGCCGATATTACTTCGGCCATGCGCGATATTCGCATGGCGCTGCTCGAGGCCGACGTTAACTTTAAGGTTGTCAAGGAGTTTGTCGCCAAGACTAAGGAGCGCTGCATGACCGCAGAGGTCATGGAGTCGCTCTCTCCGGCGCAAAACGTCGTCAAGATTGTGCTCGACGAGCTTACCGAGATGCTCGGCTCCACCGAGAGCAAGCTCGTCTTTAGCAACCGCATTCCCAACGTCATCATGCTCGTGGGCCTTCAGGGCTCCGGTAAGACCACTGCGGCCGTAAAGCTGGCCTACCTGCTCAAGAAGCAGGGTCGCTCGCCGCTGCTCGCCGCGTGCGACGTCTACCGTCCCGCCGCTGCCGACCAGCTTGCCACGCTCGGTGGCGAGATCGGCGTGCCGGTCTTCCGCGGCGACGGTGCGCACCCGGTCGACATCGCCAAGGGCGCCATCCAGGAGGCCGTCGACCACCTGCGCGACGTGGTCATCGTCGATACCGCCGGTCGTCTGCAGATCGACGAGCAGATGATGCAGGAAGCCGTGGACATCAAGAAGGCCGTCAAGCCCGACCAGGTGCTGATGGTTGTCGATGCCATGACCGGCCAGGATATCGTCAACGTCGTCTCGACCTTCGCCGAGCGCACCGACTTTGACGGCGTGATCATCTCCAAGCTCGACGGCGACGCCCGTGGCGGCGGCGCGCTTTCTGTGCGCCAGGTGACCGGCAAGCCTATCAAGTTTGTTAGCATGGGCGAGAAACCCGATTCGCTTGAGCCGTTCTATCCCGACCGCATGGCCAAGCGCATCTTAGGCATGGGCGACGTTGTCGGCATCATCGAGAAGGCCCAGGAGGCGGCCGACGCCGAGCAGCTCGAGGCTGCCGAGCGCATGCTGCGCGAGGGCTTTACCATGAACGACATGCTCGACCAGATGAAGGCCGTCAAGAAGATGGGCGGCATGAAGGGCATCCTGGGTATGCTCCCCGGCGGCCAGCGCGCGCTCAACCAGATGGGCGGCAATTTGGACGAGGGCATCTTCGACAAGAACGAGGCCATCATCATGTCGATGACCAAGGAGGAGCGCCTGCGTCCCTCCATCATCAACGGCCAGCGCCGCGCCCGTATCGCCAAGGGCGCCGGCGTGACTCCCACCGAGGTCAATAGCCTTATGAAGCAGTGGGGCGAGATGAACAAGATGATGGGCCGCATGCGCTCGATGGCCAATCAGGCACAGGCCGGTGGCAAGAAGGGCAAGAAGGGTAAGAAGGGCAAAAAGATGCGCATGCCCAATATTCCCGGTCTGGATGCCATGGGCCTGGGCGGCATGGGCGGCCTGGGAATGGGCGGTCCTAAGTCCGATATGGACCTGCTGCGCCAGATGGAAGCGCAGATGCGCAATAAGAAGTAACGACTGGTTGAGTCGTGTATGACGTAGGCCGCCTGGATGGTACTCCAGGCGGCCTACGCCGTTTGTTCGCAGGTTGTCGCACGCGCGGAAGCGTGTTGACGTCGAGGTGCTTGCCGCTAGTGGCAGCTGCAGCCCTCATGTCCGTCGTGGTCGTGATGGCCGTGGCAGCCGCAGGTGGCCTCGCCGGTCTGCGCGAGCGTGCCGGCAATGAGGGCCTCGACGCAGGCATCGCAGCTGCCCTGGGCGCCCGCATAGACCGTGATGCCGGCCTGGGTGAGCGCGTTGATGGCGCCTCCGCCGATACCGCCGCAGATGAGCGTGTCAACGCCACCGTTGGTAAGCAGGCCCACCAATGCGCCGTGACCGGTGCCGCCGGTGCCTACGACCTGCTCGTTGAGCACCTTGCCATCCTGGATGTCGTAGATCTTGAACTGTTCGCTGCGGCCAAAGTGCATAAAGATGTTGCCGTTGTCGTACGTCGTTGCCACCCTCATGGTGCTGACCTCCTTTGCTGGCCATGCGGCCGTTGTCGTGGTGATGGGGGAGTATGCGATATTGCCGCCCTCGATACTGAGCGCTCGCCCGTTGACCAGCGCGTTTGCCACCTTACGATGTGCTCGGCTGCAAATAGCCGCCACCGTGGCGCGCGCGATGCCCATCTGCTGTGCGACTGCCTCTTGGTTAAGGCCTTCCAGGTCGCACAGGCGCAGCACCTCGAGTTCGTCGATCGTCATGTCGATGGCGTCTCCACTGGCAAGGCCGTCGGGGGTAAAGCCGCGGTATTCGGGGATGATCCCAACGCGGCGTAATTTTTCTCGTCTTCCTGCCATACACTCTCCAAATCTGACATATGTCAACAATAGAATAGCGAACGTGCGGATTTGCGCAAGGAATTTCTGGCATATGTCAGAAAATGAGGGCTTATGTTTGGGCTGTGGGGCCGCGTGCGCCTGGGCTACAATGAATCTCGCTTGTAGGCGACTGACAGGAGGGTCAATGAGCAAAGCTGATCAACAGTTTGTAACCATGTGCCGCGATATCTTGGACCATGGCACCACCACCGAGGGCCAAAAGGTCCGTCCGGTGTGGGAGGACGGCACCCCTGCCTATACCATTAAAAACTTTGGCGTTACGGCGCGCTACGACCTGCGCGAGGAGTTCCCTGCGCTCACCCTGCGCCGCACGGCGCTTAAGTCTGCGATGGACGAGATTTTGTGGATCTATCAAAAGAAGTCCAATAACGTCCATGACCTCAACAGCCATATTTGGGATGAGTGGGCCGACGAGACCGGCTCCATCGGCAAGGCCTACGGGTACCAGATTGGCCAGAAGAGCCATTATGCCGAGGGCGATTTCGACCAGATGGACCGAGTGCTGTACGATCTTAAGCACACACCGTACAGTCGCCGCATCATGACCAACACGTATGTGTTTAGCGACCTGTCCGAGATGCACCTGTATCCGTGCGCGTACAGCGTGACCTATAACGTCACGCAGCGCCCGCAGGACGACAAGCCGACGCTCAACATGATTCTCAACCAGCGCAGCCAGGACATTTTGGCCGCGAACAACTGGAATGTGTGTCAGTACGCCATCTTGCTGATGATTGTTGCGCAGTCGATCGATATGATTCCCGGCGAGCTGCTGCATGTGATCGCCGACGCCCATATCTACGACCGTCATGTCGATATTGTCCGCGAACTTATCGAGCGTCCGCAGTTTGCGGCGCCTAAGGTAACGCTTAACCCCGACGTGCACGATTTCTATGCGTTTACGACCGACGACCTGATTGTGGAGGGCTATGAGCACGGCCCGCAGGTCAAGAACATTCCCATTGCGGTGTAGGTGGTGCTCATGACGTGTAAGCTATCTGCTATCGTCGCCGTGTGTGAGGATTGGGGCATTGGGTGCGAGGGCGACATGGTGGTGTCCAATCGCGCCGACATGCGCCATTTTGTGGCGTGCACCAAAGGTTGCCCGGTTATTATGGGGCGCAAGACCCTGTTGAGTTTTCCCGGTGGGCGTCCGCTCAAGAATCGTCGCAATATCGTGCTCACGCGTGACGAGGATTTTGCGCCCCAGGGCGTCGACGTGGTCCATAGCATCGACGAGGCGCTCGCCGCGGTTGCCGATGAGCCCGTTGCCTGGGTGATTGGTGGCGGCGATGTCTATCGGCAGTTTTTGCCGTATTGCGTCGAGGCCGAGGTCACGCACAACCATTGCACTCATGCCGTGGACACGTACTTTCCCGATTTGGACGCCGATCCCGCATGGGAGATTGCGTGGCGTGGCGGTGTTGCCACGATTGCCTCGGGCGAGGGCGACGAGGGTGTCGATTATGAGTTCGTGACGTATCGTCGCGTTGAGGCGTAAATCGCCTGGCGTGAACGGTATTATCGGATTGATTGAATGTATGGGGCGGCGCTTAGCGTCGCCTCGTTTGGTATAGATGTGCTGTAAAGAAGGGTGCGGGCAGGCTGCTATGACTGATGCCGTTGAGGTTCTGCGAATTGATTCGCTCGAGGACGAGCGGCTCGATGCCTACGTGCGACTGACCGAGCGTGAGCTGCGCTGCGTGCTAGAGCCGCAAAAGGGCATCTTTATCGCCGAGAGTGCCAAGGTTATTGAGCGCGCGGTGCGTGCCGGATACGAGCCGGTGAGCTTTCTTTTGGGCGAACGCTGGCTCGACCAGATGATGCCGCTGTTTGAGCGCCTAGTCGTGCGCGAGGGCGCGGGTCCTGTTCCTGTGTTCGTCGCCTCCATGGAGCTCATGGAGCAGTTGACGGGCTTTATCGTGACGCGCGGTGCGCTTGCGGCGTTTCGTCGCCCGCGTCAGATTCCGGTTGATGAGTTCTTGGGTGGCGTCGTCGAGGCGGCGGGGGAGCGTCCGGTGCGCGTGTGCGTGCTCGAGGGTATTGTCGACCACACCAATGTTGGCGCGATTTTCCGCTCTGCTGCCGCATTGAACGTTGACGGTATTTTGGTCAGCCCGACGTGCTGCGACCCGCTGTACCGTCGCTCGGCCCGCGTGAGCATGGGCACCGTGTTTCAGGTGCCGTGGACGCGCATTGGCAGCGAGGCTCGTGTGTGGCCGCATGATGGTCTGAGCGCGTTGCACGATGCCGGTTTTTCGTGTGCCGCTATGGCGTTGACGGACGACTCTGTTTCGCTTGATGATCCTGTGCTGCAGAAGATTGATCGCTTGGCGATTTTTATGGGCACCGAGGGTGCCGGCTTGGGCGCCAAGACCATTGCCGGCTGTGACCACGCGGTGCGTATTCCGATGGCGCACGGGGTCGATTCGCTCAACGTGGCCGCGGCGAGCGCCGTCGCCTTTTGGCAGCTATGCCCGCACGTGAGCAATGAGTATCACTACCAGCCGGGTTTGTATCACTAGGCAGTTATTCCGCACCGTGCTCTAATTCGGGGTGTTTCGGTCGCCGCCAGTCGGTGCTAAGCTGGTTTTGGCTTTGGTTTTAAATTGCTGTTTTGCTGATTGACGTATGCGTGTGGGGAGGGCGTGTGGCTAAGAAATCTACGGCTATCGATGTAACGCAAGGAGTCATTTGGCAGCAATTGCTGTCGCTGTGCGTTCCCATCTTTTTTAGTTCGTTTTTTCAGCAGGCCTACACGCTTATCGGTACCTATATCGTCGGTCAGTTTGGCGGCAAGCTCGCGCTAGGTGGCATTCAAGCTACGATGGTGCTCACCGAGCTCTGCATTGGCTTTTGCGTTGGCGTCGGCGCCGGCTGCGCGGTCATTACCGGTCAGTATTTTGGTCAGCACGATGATGAGCGACTGAGCCGTTCGGTCCATACGGCCATGACGCTCGCGCTGGTGGGCGGTATCGTTTTCTCGATTCTTGGCATAGTGTTCGTTGAGCCCATGCTGGTACTTATGAACACTCCGCATGAACTTTTGGCCGAGGGCGTGGCCTATGCTCGTTGCTATTTTGCCGCCATGGTTGCGGCGCTGCTGCTCAATATGGGAACGGCACTGCTACGCGCCGTGGGCGACACGCGCGGGCCTGCTGTGATCATCGCTTCCGGCTGCCTTGTTAATGCGGTGCTGGATGTCATCTTTGTTGCCGTGCTTCATATGGAGGCGCTGGGCTGCGGCATCGCGGTGGCGCTGACCATTTGCTCCAACGCCACGATGATCGTGATTCGCATGATGCACGCACCGGGTGCGTGGCGGCTTCGGCGGTAACCGTGGTAACGACCGCGGCGGTCGCGGTGGCGATCGTGGCGGCCGCAACGGCGGCGGCTTCCGCGGCAACCGTTTTTAG
>CABUVB010000119.1 GCA_902494815.1 uncultured Collinsella sp.
CTGCCTACGACGAGCGCCTGGCCGTGGAGAACATGGCGTTTCTGCCCGACCGCTACGACGCCCGCTCGTACTCGGACAAGTTGTTCCAAAAGATGAGCCAGGTGATTTTGGATCTGGGCGAGACCGAGAGCTGCATTATCGAAGGCCGCCTGTCCGATTACCTGCTGCGCAACAATCCCAACCACATTGCCGTGTTGGTGACCGCACCCTTTGAGGACCGCGTCGAGATAGTGCGCAAGAAGCGCGGCCTTAACAAAAAGAAGGGCGCCAAGCTGGTCAAGCAGCAGCAGAAGGCGCGCGAGGCGTTCTATAAGCGCTACAGTGCCAGAAAGTGGAAGATGACGAGCGGCAAGGACATCGTCGTCAACCGCGCCAAGCTGGGCCGCGAGGGTTGCAAGGACGTCATCGCCGCAGCCTACCGCTACAAAGTCGCCCAGCTCGAAGGCTAACCGACCAAAACCACCACAAAGGGCAGGCACCTTTGTGGTGGTTTTTGTTTTAGGCGGAGGGGAAGGCCTTGGCGGCAGTGCCTATCCTCGGCTTTTGCAAATCTCGATCTGTAACACCAAGCCAGCGAAAATGGCTCTAACTGTTACAGATTTAGATGAACCGTTCGGCCGTCAGCCCAACGTCTTGATCTGTAACACCAGGCGGCATATTTGGTCTCTAACTGTTACAGATTGAGATGCAGCGTGGGCGGCCGGCACAATATCTCGATCTGTAACAACTACAAGGCTCAACAGGGCCTAACTGTTACAGATTGAGATAAAACGACCGGGCAAGTCCCCAACCACCACAAAGGTGCCTGTCCCCTTTGTGGTGGTTGGGGCGGTCGGCATAGAAAAAGTCCCCGCCGGGCGTGTGCTCGACGGGGACTTTGCCGTTTGATGGCGAGCGCTGTAGGTGATTACTCGCCCAGCAGGCTCTTGGTGATGGAAGCGGCGGCCTTCTTGCCGGCGCCCATCGCCAGAATGACCGTAGCGGCACCGGTGACGATGTCGCCGCCGGCCCAGATGCGGGGATCGGTGGTCTGGCCGGTCTCCTCGTCAGCGACGATGTAGCCCCACTTGTTGAGCTCCATCTTGCCGCCGATCTTGGCAGCGAAGGGGTTGGCGTTGGTGCCGATAGCCGAGATCGCGACATCGCAGGGAATCTCCTCGATGGCGCCCTCGATGGGCACCGGGCGACGACGGCCGGACTCGTCGGGCTCGCCGAGCTCCATCTTCTGGACCTTGACGGCGCATACGGAGCCGTCCTCGCCAGCGACAAACTCGAGCGGGGAGACGAGCGGCAGAACCTCGACGCCCTCGGCCTTAGCGTGGTGCAGCTCGGCGCGACGGCAGGGCATCTCGTCCTCGGTACGACGGTAGGCGATGATGGCGTGCTCGGCGCCCAGACGCTTGGCGGTACGGACGGCGTCCATAGCCACGTTGCCGCCACCAAAGACGACGACGTTCTTGCCGTGCTTGGTGGGGGTGTCGTACTCGGGGAACTTGTTGGCCTTCATCAGGTTCACGCGGGTGAGGTACTCGTTGGCGAAGAAGACGTTGGGCAGGTTCTCGCCGGGGACGTTGAGGAACTTGGGCAGGCCAGCGCCGGTCGCCACGTAGATGGCGTCGAAGCCCTGCTCGAACAGCTCCTCGGCCGTGGCCATGTTTCCCACGACGGAGTTGTACTCAAACTTGACGCCCATGTCCTCCAGGCCGTCAATCTCGCGCTTGACGACTGCCTTGGGCAGACGGAACTCGGGGATGCCGTAGACCAGCACGCCGCCGCCGGTAAAGAAGGCCTCAAAGACGGTGACGTCAAAGCCGTTGCGGGCGAGCTCGCCGGCGCAGGTGATGCCGGACGGGCCGGATCCGACGACGGCGACCTTCTTGCCGTTCTTGGGGGCCATCTTGGGCGTGGAGGCGAGCTCGGGGCGGTCACCCAGGAAGCGCTCGAGCTGGCCGATGGCCACGGGCTCGGACTTCTTACCACGGATGCACTTGCCCTCGCACTGGTTCTCCTGCGGGCAGACGCGGCCGCAGATGGCGGGAAGCATGGAGTCCTCGCGGATGGTATCGAGGGCGCCGCCAAAGTCCTTCTCGCGGATCTGCTCGATAAAGCGGGGAATGTTGATGTTGACGGGGCAGCCCTCAACACAGAACGGCTTCTTGCAGTTGAGGCAGCGCTCGGCCTCGGCCAGCGCCATCTCCTCGGTGAAGCCCTTGTCGACGGGGCGGAAGTCGCAGGCGCGCTCGGCAGCCGGCTCCTCGTTATCGGGGGTGCGGGGCGACTTCATATCGGCAACGAAACGACCGTTAACTAGTGGCATGCGCAGCTCTTTTCCTCATAGGCCTTGAGGGACGCGCCCTCTTCGGAACGATAAGCGGCCTGGCGGGCACGAAGGTCATCCCAGTCGACTAGGGTGGCATCGAAGTCGGGGCCGTCGACGCAAGCGAACTTGGTCACGCCGCCCACCTCGACGCGGCAGCAGCCGCACATACCGGTGCCGTCAACCATGATGGGGTTGAGCGACGCGGTGATGGGGGTGTCGTACTTCTGGGCGGTGAGGGTCGAGAACTTCATCATCGGAACGGGGCCGACGCAGAAGACCTGGCTCACGGCCTTGTCCTGCAGCAGGCGCTCCAGCGGAGCGGTGACAACGCCCTGCTCGCCGTAGGAGCCGTCGTCGGTGGTGATGTGGATGTGGTCCTCGTCGAGGAGCTCGCGGAACTGGTCCTCCATGAGCAGGAGGTCCTTGGTGCGGGCGCCCATGATGGCGTGGACCTCGTGACCGGTCTCGACCAGGTGCTTGGCGACCGGGAAGGCAATTGCCAGGCCGACGCCGCCGCCAATGACGGCACAGGGGCCCTCGGCCATCTCGGTGGGAACGCCCAGCGGGCCCACGACGTCGCGCAGCGACTCGCCGGCCTCGTAGGTGGACAGCATCTCGGTGGTCTTGCCGATCACCATGAAGATGAACTCGACCCAGCCCTCGTCACCGTTCCAGCCAGCTAGGGTAAACGGGACGCGCTCGCCCGTCTCGTTGGCGCGAACCATGAGGAACTGTCCAGCGTGCGCATGCTTGGCGATTGCGGGCGCCTCGATGCGGAACTTGAACACCTTCTCCGAGAACTGCGTCTTCTCCAGGATCTTATACATAGAACCCCTCTCTTGTTAGGGCCGCCGAACCGTGCCTCCACGGAAATGGACGGTAGCCCGAATAAAACCGTACGTGCACAGGCGTTGTGCAGACATACGGTGCAAATTATACCCTCATGGACATGTCACTTACGTGTGTCTTCGGCGGTTGGGAGCAGGGTTTATCCACTTTGGCCTATCAAAGGGGGAGAAGTTTATTTTGGTCGGTTTTATCAGGTAAAACGGCAAAGGGGGCCGGCCTCGGGCTGTGATGAGGCCGGCCCCCTTTGGGGTGCTATGCATGTATGTCGGCGCGCGGTTGATTGCGATGCCGCAACTGGGGAGTTTCCGCAGGTAAAACTTGCCAAAATAAACCTGTCCCTAAATGATAGGTTTTAGTGCTTGCCGTTGGCGGAAGCGGCGCCGTTTACGTGATCGCGGGCGTAGATTACGCCGTGGACGATGGCCAGACCGGCGGCGTCGGCGGCGCGGGCACAGGTGTCCTGGAAATCCTCGGCCTCGCGGGCGCGCAGCTGCTTAAGCACGTAGTCGGCGACAGCCATCTTGCCGGGAGGGTTGCCGATGCCGGTGCGGATGCGGCTGAAGTCGCGGCTGCCCATCTTGTCGATGATGGAGCGCAGGCCGTTGTGACCGGCGTGGCCGCCGCCCACCTTAACACGCACGTCGCCGGCGGGAATATCGAGCTCGTCGTGAATCACGAGCAGCTCCTCGGCCTCGATCTTGTACTCGCGGCAGAGCTTGGAGATGGGCCCGCCCGAGGTGTTCATGTACGACTGCGGCTTGACCAGCACGATCTGGCGCTTACCGCCCTCTTCCTCGGGATCGTTGATGTTGAGGAGCGCGACCTCGGCGCCTGCTTGGTTTTTCCAGTACGTGACGCCGGCCTGACGGGCCAACTCGTCGATTGCTTTGAAGCCAGCGTTGTGGCGGGTCTCGGCATACTCATCGCCAGGGTTGCCAAGCCCGGCAACCATGCGAATCTTAAGCGGCTGTGCAGCTGCCATGTTCATCCTTTCGTTGATTTGTCGCCTGCTATGGTGAGCGACCCTGTTGCCGCTGTCAAATGGAGGGCAATTGAGGTTGTTTGGGGGCGTTTGGACGGCCGCCGAAATTCGAGGTGGACAGTTAGTTCAGATACGTATAAGTTCTGAGGATTCGAGGTGCTCAATTCAATGCCGATACGTTGTTTTGGAGCCTTAGTTAGTCCATACGGCGCTGTTTTGAAGTTTACCCTGCCTTCAAATAGGGCGAATGGTATAGAGATAGCTGCAAAACAGCCTAATTCAATGTGTCCATTTATACGTATCTGAACTAACTGTCCAGCCCTGTTCGACGGCGCGCGGGTGATTCGCCGTTAGACCGGCGCAAGGCCGATTCCGGCCCGCAGGGCGTTGAGCCAAGCGGCCTGACGCTTGCGATAGCCCTTGATACGGTATCGGAATCGGACTCCCGCGAGTCGATGCATCGTTTGGGCGAAGGCTTCGAGTGCAACAAGGTCTTTCATTTGGTCGCGATTGATAACCAGGACGTGGATGCCCATTGCCTTGAGGCCATTATTTCGATTGCCATCGTGGATGCGAGCGTTTTGAAGCTCATGCCCAATTCCGTTGTATTCGTTGTCGACTCCGGCTGCCGGGCAATATAGGTCGCAGATGGCATAGGGGATGCCCGAGGACATGTTGACCGCAAGAGTGTCGAAGTCGATTCGATAGTTGAGTAGCAGGCCTCCCATGGGCAGACTGCAACATCCGAATCCTCCAAAGCGCATGGGCGCTCCGAGAACGGCAAACATTAGGGATTCGGCTGGGGATGCAGATCCGGGTCGGGCAAGTTTGACTGCCGTGCGAAACGAGGTGTATGAGCTACTTTTGGCAAGCTGTGCAACAGCCTCGAGATCTTCGATGGTCGTGGCGGGCTCGCATTTGTAGTGTGCCTGTTCGTAGCGGGTTTCGTTCTGCTGTTCGGTCACCGACTGGTCGCCCCGGCAATCGAGGTCGTCCATCGCTTCGTAGTCATCGCCCTTGGGCCAGATGTCGTCATAGGCAATGGGGTATGTTGCCCTGGGAGGAAGGGAGTAGGTTCCGAGCAGCTCCATAAGGAGCATCAAGGTTTTGGCGACTGATTCATTTTTGGAACAAAGCATGGCTGTCATGGCAGGAGACGTTGCGTAGATGTCGGCCTCGACGTGCATAATTGCACCTTCAGGAAGAGGAGCGGAGAGAATATGCTGAAGAAGTCGCTTGTCGGGGCGTCTGTTGTCTTCGTTTGAAACGAGAAGATCGAGTAGTTCGGAATCATCTTCATTCCAGGCGTCGAGTATCGAAAGTGCGCCAAAGTCTATCGCGTCATTGTTGGGAATGCAGCCAGCCAAGGCCTGTGCTTGCTGTTCGCTATCAACGGAGTCCCAGGGTAGGGCGGAGTACGCCCGTCGTGCGCGACGAATTGCGCGGAGGGCGGAGAAATGTGAAATCACGGTCGTCATAGCTATAACGTACTAAGTTGGCGGCAGAATGCGACCGCCATGCCGTTCTTTTCGCTCAGCGGGGCGCTGCGCGCCACGAAC
>CABUVB010000120.1 GCA_902494815.1 uncultured Collinsella sp.
AAAGCCGGCTTGCAAAACAGCGCGGCGGACGAAAATGGCCCCACCCGGAGCCATTTTCGTCCGCGCGAATTGTTGATACGCGTCTCCGCTCTTATACCTCGCGCAGCCAGTCAAACGCAACACGCGGTGTGCCGTCCGACACGTACACGATACCGGCACGCTTAAACCCGGCCTTGGTGATTGCGCCCTGCATGGGCAGGTTGTCCTGATGCGTGTCGATACGCAGATGGTCGATGCGTTCCTTGGCAAAGGCAAACATCGCAGCCGCGATGCCGTGCGCGGTGCCATCGGATGCCACGCGGTGCAGCACGGCGTATGGAGCGTCGCTACGCCATTGGCCGTCCTCAATTACGTCATAGCACTCGTCCGGGCCCGGCAAAAAGGCAAACGTCGCCACCACGCGGCCGTCGACTTCGCACACATAGCTGCCACCGGCAGCGATATCGGCAGCCAGCTGCTCGGCAGAAGGCGTGCCCTCGGGCCACTGCGTGGCGTTGCCATGTGCGCGCATAAAGGCGCGGGCCGCGTCATAGATAGACATGACGGCGGGAATGTCGGTATCGAGGGTTTTTCTGATCATCACGCGGCGACCTCACGTTTATTGGTATCACTTTGATTGGGCAATGATACCAGCGTTTGGAGAGGGGCACGAAGCAGATGGGGAGCAAAAAGCGAGCCGCTTGGTCAAAAGCCAAAAGCGAGTTTTTGGGCGCTGCCACGGGCGGCGATATGAGCGACCTGTTTGCGCGCGAAGACGAGCGCCGCGACGCCCTGAACGCCGAGCGCGATGAAGCCTGGCGCTACAAGTCGTGCGAACGCAAAAACCGTTACGACACGCGCGCCGAGGCCGAGGCCGTTATGGCCGACTGCGAAAACCGCGGACGCCGCGGGCTGGCCTGCTACAAATGCGAATACTGCGGCGGCTGGCACCTGACGTCGCACCCTTGGAAATAGACCCCGCATCGGCACGGCACTGACGGAGCGCCGGCCATCGCACGAAAGCTACGGGCGCGGCGGCACCAAAACATCGTAACGAACGGCCTTGCCCGCAAGTTGATAGCTCGGCTTAACACCGGCAAGTAGTGGCCCCTTCACCGGCCGCTTGATAACCAACTTGCGCGGGTGCACCGCAAGCGCAGCCTCGACCAGCGTCTCCTCATCGGCGCACGGCTGCTCCAGATGGTGCAAGAGTTGGAATTTCTTTTTAACCGCCGCGCTCTTGGTGCGTCCGGGAAACATGGGGTCCAGATACACCACGTCGGGAGCTGTGAGCTCGCCCCGCCCGATCAGCTCAGCTGTATGGTAAAGGCCGGCAATGCTGTCCTCGCCCGCATGTAAGCGCATGCGCGCCACGGCTGTCGCAAGCGCCGGATCATCTGCCGCGCGATCCAAAGCATCCTTGAGGAGCGCCGCGATCACGCAATCCTGCTCATACAGATCGACGGTAAAGCCCGCGGCCGCCAGCAGCAGCGAATCCTCGCCAAAGCCTGCCGTGGCGTCAATCGCCCATGGGCTCTCGATGCCTTTTGTGCGCGCAGCCTTTACCAGCAGCTCTTGCTGCAGACGACCTTGCTTGAGTCGTGGCAGCATGCGGGCAAAATCGGCTCGCAGCTCCATCGAGCCGTCGGTGAGCGTGAGGCCCTCGGACTTCCCGGTCAGCTCAAGTCCCGCGGCCCGAGCAACAGAAAAGGGATCGACGACGCCCATGGGTACTCCTTAACAAGCAAAACGAATACGCGAGCGCCGTTTATGTCGGCACCCAACCGTCCGCTATTGTCCCACATGCGACATGGCCCACAGCATCCCAATGCAAAGCACCGCCATCAATCCCGTGCACACGGCAGCGATCACAGAATCACCCATGCGCCTTCCCAACGACCGCGGCTCATGCACTTGCCCTGTTCCGTACATCATGGCTCCTCCTTGAGACCAGCTCTTACCATGGACCCATCATCGCAGCGCCGCGCATACGCTGCCATCGATTTGACTTACGCCCAGCTTTCCTTTTTGAAAGGTTGGGTTTGGCTGCGCGGGCTCAATGCGCTTTCAAACGCATGCATCGCCGCGTTGAACTACAATGTGCTTCACCATATGTGCAGCACATTGGGTGCGCCAAGTTGGCGTACTCGTATCGAAAGGACCAGCCATGAGCTTCACTCGCAAGACTCTCAAAATCCTTGCTCTCATCTACTTTGTTTTGGGCATCGCCAGCCTCGTCACCGCCGGCGTCGGTATCGCCACGGGCGGTCTCGATTCCACGTACGGTTCGTACGCCACGCTCGCAGCGGTCGTGCTTATCGCCAAGGGTCTCGTCGACCTTGCCGCAGGCGTCGCCGGTATCAAGGGCGCCAACAAGCCTTCGCAGGTGGACGGCGCGTTTAAGCTCGGTATTGTTGCCGCGGTCGCCACGCTTGCCCAAGCGGTGCTCACGCTTCCCGCGTTTGGCGGCGACGCCATCAACTTTGGCGCCTTTGTCATCGTGGTGTACGACCTGTTCTTTGTTCAGCAGGCACACGCCGTTAAGGCCGAGAACAAGGACCGCCTATAAGCGCTCGCTTCTCATAGCCTCTGTAGCCAAGCAACTAAAAAGGGCCGATCGCGCATCTCCGCGGTCGGCCCTTTACGTTTGCCCAGATAAAGCCGGTTGTTAGCTGTGGCGGTACTCGGCGATGATGAAGTCGATATCGGTCTGGAGCGTGTCCAGGTTTGCCAGGCGCTCTTTATCGGCAGGTCGTGTGCGGTAGTAGTACGGCGTCATCTGGAACACCGCCTCAATGTCTGCCTGGGTCTGGAGCGTAATGTTCGCAGACACCCGCTGCGTTCCGACCAACTCGAGCTCGGTGGTCTGCGGCAGCTTCTCGTCGTTAAGGTACGGCGTATCGTAGAGCACTTCCTTAAGCCCAAAGAGATGACGGGCGCCCGGCACCACGGTATAGAGTGAGCCCTCGGGCGCCAGCACGCGGGCAAACTCGCGCTCGTTAAAGGGGGCAAAAAGCTCGGTCACCATATCGAAGGCGCCATCGGCCACGGGAATATCCTTCATGTTGGCCACGAAATAGGTCGCATCGCCGCGCTTGGCGGCCAGGCGCACCATCTCTTTGCCCAAGTCGAACCCGTAAGCGTCCACGCCCGGCACCGCGCCCAGGGCACTCGTGTAATAGCCCTCACCGCAGCAAATATCGAGCAGCGTCATGGAACCATCCGTAGACGTAGCACGCCCAGACACCTGCTTGCGCACCTGCTCAACCATCGCATCGCGCAACGGCGCGTAGTATCCACGGTTCAGAAAGTCACGACGACTGCGTGCCTGCGACTTGGGATCGCCCATGGAGTCGCCGCTCTTGGACGAGCGCAGCAGATATAGATAGCCCTCGCGAGCACGGTCAAACCGGTGTCCGCCCGTGCATGCAGCACCGCGTTCGTCATCCACCAACGGTTCATGGCAAACGGGACACAACAACATGGCAACTCCTTAGCGCGAACAACACAACACCCACCATTGTCGCACGCCTTCCCCACCTAGTCGTTGGGGACGTTCTTAAATGACTAGTCAATTAGGAGTATCATCATCTGCGCAAATGAGCACGAAAAAGCATGTTAGAGATTGAGAGCGTATGGCTGATACCGTATCTAAGCACATTGACATGACCACCGGCTCGCTGTGGCGCAATATTCCCCTGTTCGCCTTCCCCGTGGCCGCCACGAGCATCTTGGAGCAGCTGTCGAACCTCATCGCCACGGTCATCATCGGTAACTTCTCGGGCGACCAGGGAACCCTCGCCATGGCGGCGGTCGGCTCCAATGTTCCGCTTACCAGTCTTATGCTCAACCTGTTTATTGGCATGTCGCTTGGCTCCAACGTGGTCATCGCCAACGCTATCGGCCGCAACGATCAGAACATGGTCAAACGTGCCGTCCATACCTCGATTTTAATGGCACTCGTGGGCTTTGTCGTCATCGCTCTGGGCGAGATCTTTGCCGAGCCCATGCTCGCCGCGCTCAACGTTCCCGCCGAGACCATGCCGCTCGCCTCACTCTATCTGCGCGTCTTTTTGCTCAGCATGCCCTCGATCTTGCTCTACAACTTTGAGGCCGCGATCTTCCGCTCCGTCGGCATCACCCGCATGCCGCTGCAGGCGCTTGCCGTGTCCACCGTCCTCAACATTGGCCTGGACCTCATCTTTGTCCCCGTACTTCACTGGGGCGTCGCGGGCGTCGCCATCGCCACCGCCATCGCCTACACCGTCAGTGCCGCTACGCTCTTTATCCGCCTGCTCAAGACCGACTCCGTCGTCCGCGTCACCCTACGCGACCTGGCTATCGACCCCGTCGCCCTCAAGCGCATCGTCAAGATCGGCCTGCCCGCCGGCATCCAAAGCGCCGTCTTTGCCGTCGCCAACATCATCATCCAGTCCGCCATCAACAGCCTGGGAACCGAGGTCATGGCAGCCTCGAGCGCCGCCATGAGCCTAGAGTACGTGTGTTACAACCTGCTCAACAGCTTTAGCCAGGCTTGCACCACCTTTGTGGGACAAAACCACGGTGCCCGCCAGATCGACCGTTGCACCAAGACGCTCAAGGTCTGCCTAGTCGAAGGCGGTATCGTCGCGCTCACCACAATTATCGTTATTGTTGGCCTGGGGCGCGAGATCTTGTCGCTGTTCAACAGCGATCCCAACATCGTCTCGATCGGCTATATCCGCGTATGTTCGATCTTCCCGGCGTACGCCTTTAGCATGTTCTACGAAAACATGTCAGGCTACCTGCGCGGCTTTGGCATCTCGCTCACGCCCGCCCTCATCACCATGATCTGCGTCTGCGGCATCCGCTTCTATTGGGTGTTCTGCGTGTTCCCGCACTTCCGCACCTTTGCGAACATCATGATTGTCTACCCCATCAGCCTGGGCACCACGGCGTTCTTTATGGTCGTGGCGGTACTACTTTGCCACCCGGCACGCACCTATCGCGCCACCCAAGCCAAAGCGACAGCCCGCTAAACACTGCACTCAACGCCACGCCAGTCATTAATTGACAATATGTGAGCTCATATAGTCGATAAAGCGCCTCGTGGCGATAGGCATGGTGTCCCAGCTGCGCCAGGCGGCCACCACGTCACGCGAGGGGGCATGCACGATGGGCCGCACACAAATATCGGCTCGCATGCCCTCCACAGTACGACGGTAGAGCATGCTCACGCCCAGGCCCTCCTCCACCATCGCCATAATGGTGTAGTCGTCGGTGACCTCGCTCGTCACGTGCGGCGACAGCCCATGTGCTGCGAATGCATCGAGCACCAGGCTCTGTTCGCCCTCATCCAGCAGCACAAACGGCTCGGACGCTAAGTCGGCGAGTGTCACCTTTTCCTTTGCCGTCAGTGGATGCGCGACAGGCAACAATGCTACTAACTCGTCGTGATAGACCACGCGCTTCTCGAGCCCAGCGGTAAATCCGCGCGCCGTAAAACAAAAATCAACCACGCCATCGTGCACCCACTGGGCGTTGCGCGTGTAATCGCCCTGCTTGAGGGTAAAGCGTACGCCCGGGTGCAGCGCACCAAAGTCGCGGATCACGCGCGGCAACACGGTTCGACTCACGTTGGTAAACGTCGCAATGCGAATATC
>CABUVB010000121.1 GCA_902494815.1 uncultured Collinsella sp.
ATCCCCCGCCAATTACCAGATAGAGGGGCTAGGGCCGGGGCGTTCCGCAGTTGCTGCAGAACTTGCCGCCGTTTTCACTACCGCAGTTGGGGCAGAACCACTTGGCCGGTGCCGGGGCGGGTGCGGGACTACCGCACTCGGAGCAGAACTTGCCGGTGTTGGTGGCGCCGCAGCTGCAGGCCCATGCGCCGGCCGCAGGTGCGGCGGCAGGAGCCGGGGCGGGTGCCGGAGCCGGCTGCGGGGCGGCCTGCTGCTGTGCCTGGCCGGCGGCGAACAGCTGGCTGGCATTCATGCCGCCCATGCCACCTGCCATGCCCATGCCCATAAAGCCGGCCATTGCGCCGTTGGGGTTGGCGGCTGCCGCGCGCATCGCGTCGCTCTGGGCGCTGGCGATGTTGGCTGCTGCCATGGTGGGATCGCGCATGACCGCGGCCTTCTGCAGGTCCTTGATCATCTGCTCGTCCTCTTGCGAGGCGGCGATGGAGTTGACGCCAAAGCTCACGATCTCGACGCCGCGCAGGTCGCGCCAGTCGGCCGAGAGGACCTCGTTGAGCGCGCGGGCGAGCTCGGTGGTGTGGCCGGGGATGGCGCTGTAGCGGATACCCATCTCCGAGATCTTGGCAAAGGCGGGCTGCAGAGCGGTGAGCAGCTCGGACTTAAGCTGGCTGTCGATCTTATCGCGCGTGTAGCTATCGGTCACGTTGCCGCACACATTGGTGTAGAACAGCAGCGGGTTGGTGATACGGTACGAATACTCGCCGTTGCAGCGCACGGAGATGTCGACATCCAGGCCAATGTTGTTATCGACCACGCGGAAGGGCACGGGCGAGGCGGTGCCGTACTTGTTGCCGATGATCTCCTTGGTGTTGATGAAGTAGACACGCTGGTCCTTGCCCGCGTCGCCGCCAAAGGTAAAGCGGCTGCCGATATTGGCGAAGGTCTCCTTGATGGAATCGCCCAGGTTGCCGCTAAAGACGCTCGGCTCGCTGCCGGTATCGAAGACGAACTCACCGGGCTCCAGCGCGACTTCGATGATCTTGCCGTTTTGCACCACGAGCATGCCCTGGCCGTCGTTGACGGCGATGACCGAGCCGTTGGAGATGACGTTGTCCTCGCCGCGCGTGTTGGAGCTGCGGCCACCGGTACGTTTGCTGCCCTTGCAGGCCAAGACGTCGGCAGGCATCGATTCGCAGTAGATAAATTCCTTCCACTGGTCGGCCATGACGCCGCCGGCAGCTCCCAATCCAGCTTTCAAGAGTCCCATGGTGATCTTCCTTTCTCGTCAAAGGCCGGGTGGTATTGGTTGGATTGCTTAGTCGTCCTTGTCGTCTTTCATGACAACGGTGGTCTCGGTGTGGCTAAAGGTGTCGTGCTTTTCGGTCAGGTCGAGCTCGCCACAATACTCATCGGCATGGGTTGCTTCGTTGGCCGTCTTGAGCTGGCCTACCAGTAGCACGTCTCCGATAATCACGATGATCAGCGGCGCGATGACGTTGATGAGGATGCCCTCGATATCAAAGGTGAGGTAATCCGGATCGAAGGCGTATTCCCCCATAAAGAGAATCTGGGAGAGGATAAATCCGATCACGAAGAACAGCACCGAGGCGATGGAGAGCTTGGACTTGGAGCAGGGGAGCTCGCCGACCAAGCGGCCGGTCTGGCCGTTCATGGCAAACAGGTAGCTCTTGCCGTTCCACGAGGTGGAGAGCATCCAGACGGGGAACAGGGCGTAGTCGCTGTCTTCCCAGGTGTAGTCGAGCTGCTTGCTTTCGACCGTGGCATCGTCGTATTCGTCGACGACGGTCTCGCGCAGGGCCGAGATCGTGCTTTCTTCCATACGGCGCTCGGCGCGCGCCTTGCAGGTCTCGCAGTCCTCGTCGTAACGGTTGGCGATGTAGCCGGGCATATATGCGACCGAGAACGGGCGCAGCGCGTCGTAGTCAAACGGCTCGATGGCGTCCATGTGGCCGTCGGGCATCTTGGACGATCCGTCGACGGGCACGCGCTTAAACGAGATATTGCCCTTGCGATAGGCATCGTAGTGGTCGGTGGTCGTGACGGTGCGGTCGGATTCCTCGGTCACGGTCTCGTTGGTCGCGTCAAAGTACACTTCGCCGTCAACGCGGGCACCGTAGAGCCAAAACGGCACGTAGACACCTTGGACCTCGTCGATGTGGTTGCCGGTGACAAAGCTCTTGGGCAGCAAGATCTTGCCCTTGTAGTGTTCCTTGAGTGCGGCCGTGACGTCATCGCGCCCGAGCTTAAATGGAATCGCCAGGTCGGGCGAGAAGTCGCCCGAAAGCTGACCGGGCGCTACGGCGGAGTTGCCGCAGTACGGGCAGGTGGTGACAGCGACGGTGCCGTCGGACACGAGCTCGGCGCCGCACGACGAGCAGATGTAACCGGCGTTTTGAGCCAGCTCCTGCACGGCATCGTCGACAGCAGGCTTGGGGGCCGCGGCTGCGGCATCGGCTTTGGCATCTGCCTTGTCCTGGCGCTCGCGATAGAGGACCTCGACTTCTTCGACTTCAAAGCGCGAGTCACAGTAGTCGCAGACGAGCTTTTGCTCGGCGCTTGCAAAATGCAAGGGGCCACCGCAGGCAGGGCACTGATAGTTAACGCTCTCGAAGGCCATGATCGGTCCTTTCGCTGCCGGAGGCTATGCGCCGATGGCGCCGCCGCAGTATTCGCAGCGCCCACTGGCATCGGGAATGGTGGTGGCTCCGCAGAAGGGGCAGGTCACCGCGGTCTTGGGGGCCTTGGCGGCCACGACGCTGTCGCGCGTCTCCTGGCGCAGCTGCACCAGCGCGTCGCGGACCTCGGTTGCCTGGCGCTTGGCCTCGCGGTATTCGATGGAGCCGCGCTGATCGATGGTGGAGTCGTTCACGCGCAGGTTGATCTCGGTAAAGTACGGCGTGTTGACGTGGATGGTCAGATTAAAGTCGTAATCCAGGTCGTAGCGCGGCGGGTTGTAGCTCTCGCGCTCGCCGTCCTTGGTCTCGCGATAGATCTCGGTGCGATGCTCGTCGATATCCATATCGCAGCCGAGTACCTGCGAGAACTCGATGATGTCGGGATTGGCGTCGCGCCAGCGGCCCTGCGAGGTGATGATCAGCAGGCCCGCGTCCTCATCGAGCATAATATTGGTGCGCCCGGCAGAAAGCGTGCGCGTGGGGTTGAACGAAGACAGGCGTTCGGCGTTGGCCTCGCGGTAGGCGAGTTGCTCACGGATATCGTCCGCGGTGCTGGAGCGATAGCCGTGAAAGTAGGGGGAGAGCTTGCCGGCGCACTCTTTGCACAGGTAGCCTTCATTGATTTTTGTCTTACCTAGAAGTCCCAGCTCGGTACCGCAAATCGCGCACTCTTTCTTCTCGAACATCTTGTCAAAGAAGCCCATGGCTGCCTCCCATCAACTGGTAGCGTGTGTCACTTTTGATGATGGGGGAGTGCGCGATCCTTCGCGATACCCAGACGGCTCAACGAGTCTCCACAACTGGGACACATGGCCCATTTTTCATCCGACACATAGGGACACTCCTTGCTGCGGGTAGTCATTGGGCACTCATTGGGGACGTACTTAAATGAGTGGCAGTTGGAGACACTCCTTGCCGAGCTAGAGGCCGCGCGTGTCCCTTCTGGTCCATGAGGCTCAAAACCGCGGTGTGACGTGAACGGCTGGGGTCAAATTTGCAGCATTTCAAGCCTGGCTTCGATATTGAGACTGGTTCTTTATTAAAATAGATTTCCAGACAATTGAGCGGCTGGGGGTTAACCATGGGGGACATGGGAGACACAACCGCATATTTGCGTCGGGGCATTCGGGAGATTATATGCCTGGCGCTGTTCTTCTTCACGTTTTTGGCGTGCGAGTATCTCTTTGACGTGCGCATGGCCGAGTTCGTGTCTCCGGACGAGGTTGTTATTTATGAGAGCCTTGTTATCGGCGCGAGCGTGATTGGCTTTTTTGTGCGTCCTATTCTGTACTATCGCCGTCCCCATGCCATTGAAGCAACGAGTGACGTTACGGGCGTTTTGCTGGTGGCGGCATTGCTGCTGTTGATTATGGCGGTTCAGGTTGAGGTGATAATTGCCGGCGGCTTGGTGGCGTGCTGCGCGCTGGGCTACTGCGGATCGACTGCTCACGCGAACTTCGCGCGGCGCTTTGCGCGGACGCCTTGCTTGGCGCGCGCCGCCGCACTTTCTTACGCCATGGGCGTTCTGGTGCAGGTCCTCAACCACATGGTGATGCCTGCCGGCATTCCTCAGCAGGCTGTTCTGGTCGTCTGCGCGATCGCGCAGGTGGCGTTGCTCCACGGTGCCCGACGCGCCAAGCTGCGCGACGAGTCCGATCCCAGCTTTGAACCCAGTGTTGCCGGGCTTTCGGTAGATGCTTTGGAATATGGTGCCAAGTGGCAAGACGATCCCGAGGCAAAGGCGGCATTCCGCCGCACTGCAGCTCGCTTGACCGTGGCGACAGCGTATCTTTCCGGCGTATTCGCCGCTCTCAACGCGGGTCTCACAACCCTGCATGCTACCGGAGCCGTCGATTTGGGCGATTGGCCGCGCCTGCTGCTTGTCGTGAGCTCGTTGGCCGCCGGCGTCCTATTTGACCTGCGTGGCCGTTCGTATATGAATATCGGCATGACATGCGCCGCCATGTTGTCTACGCTTTCGTTCTTTGTGCTCATCATCGATGGCAATGGCGGCAACGAGCTTGCTGCCACGATCATCTTTTATCTGGGCTCGGGCTTTTTCGTGGTGTTCTTTACCACAAAATTCGCCGCCATCTCGCTCTATGCGCGCTGGTCATATTTTTGGCCGTGTATGGGTCGCGTCGTCAACAACGTGTGCTCGATGCTCGTGACGGCGCCGGCGGTGGCGATCATCTCGAGTCAAAACGTGCTGGCTGCAGTCGGCGCGGCGCTCGTGATGTTTGTGGGTATTGCGATTACGCTACTGGGGCAGTTGGGGCGACGAGCCGATGATGTCGTGATGCAGGACGGCCTGCCGCTTGCCACCGACGATCTTGGTGCAGATCTTGCGTCTGCATGCTCCGGCCCCGAGCCCGTGGAGGCAGCGGAGCTCACGCCCGATGAGCGCCTCAATGCCTTCGTCGCCACCTTTGGGCTTACAGAGCGCGAGCGCGATATTCTTGAGGTCTTGGTCGTTTCGGACCAGAGCGTTCAGGACATCGCCACAACGCTCTTCCTTTCGCGCTCCACGCTCTATCGTCACATTTCCTCGATCAACAAGAAGACCGGCACCGCTTCGCGTGTAGCCCTTATCAACTTCTTCTGGTCCTGGACACCCAAGGACTAGCGTATGAGCCGCCGCCCAGTCCCTTACTCTAACGGGGGATGTGGCCTCAAAGCACGCCCACATCGACGCCTCGCCTGCGCTAAACTGAAGAGCACGTACGCGATTACGAGAGGAGCCCGCATGGAGGCTTACAAGCAAGAGTTCATCAAGTTTATGGTCGAGTCCGACGTTCTTAAGTTCGGCAGCTTTACGCTCAAGAGCGGCCGTCAGTCCCCGTTCTTTATGAACGCCGGCGCTTACGTGACGGGCTATCAGCTCAAGAAGCTGGGCGAGTATTA
>CABUVB010000122.1 GCA_902494815.1 uncultured Collinsella sp.
ATCAGCCTGAAATACGCCAAGCCTGCGGACCACAAGAATGAGATCGTGGCGCCGCTGTCGCGCGACAACGTGGCGGGCACCAATGACAATAAGTACCGCCTAGACTTTGAGGAGCGCTACCCCGGCGCCAAACCCGTCGAAGTGAACTAGCGCTTTGTCGTTCCCGAGCCGGCAGTTAGGGACGTTCCTAAACTGCCGGCAGAAAAGGAACGTCCCTAACCGCCAGATAAAAAAACGAGCGAGGATTTTGAGGTCCTCGCTCGTTTTTGTTTTAGGTGATGTCTCGACCGTGCGGCTACTTGTCGGCAGCGGTCTTTTTGGTAGTCGACTTCTTGGCCGTCGTCTTTTTGGCGGTCGTCTTCTTGGCAGCAGTCTTCTTTGCCGCCGTCGTCTTCTTCGCCGTGCTCGCCTTGGTCGTAGTCTTGCGGCCGCGGGCGGGCTTCTTCTCCTTGGTCGGGCAGTCCATGTTCACGCAGATGCGCCACGGGCCGCGCGCCGTGTTGACCACCACGATGGGGGCACCGCACTCGGGGCAGGTCTCACCCGTCGCCTCGAGCTTACCGCGCGCCGGCAGAGGATAGCTCACGCCGCAGTCATCGTAGTTGGTGCAGCGGATAAAGCGCTTGCCGCTCTTCTCGCTCTTGTGCGCGATCAGGTCGCCATGGCGTCCGGCCTCGGCGCACACCTTGCACTCGCCCACCTTAAGGTCAGGCTCGTAGTTGGTGGGGCACGTGGGGTTCACGCAAATCTCGAAGGCCTTCTGGCGGAACGGCTGGCACTTAATGCGCGGCGCGCCGCACTCGGGGCACACGGCCGCCTCGCCCTCGAGCGGGCTCACCTTGACGCCGCTCGGCACCGGATAGGTCACGTCGCAGTCGGGCCATCCCATGCAGCCGATAAAGCTGCCGCGGGTCTTGGCGCTCGTCTTCATAACCAGGTCCTTGCCGCACTTGGGGCAAGCGCCCACGCGCGCATCGGCCGTGACGGCGTCGCTGATGGCGTCGCCCAACTCCTGCGTGTGCTTGAGCAGCTCGTCGAGCACGCCAGCCAGCAGCGCGCGCGAGTGCGTCACGACATGCTCTTCGGTATCCTCGCCGCGCTCCACGCGAGTCATGTCGCCGTCGAGCTCGCTGGTCATATCGGGGCTCGTGATGCGCGGGGCAAACTGCGACAGCGCGTCGATGATGGCGATGCCTAGCTGGCTCGGCTCAACGGGATCGTTTTTGAGATAGCGCACGGCATACAGGCGCTCGATGATGCTCGCGCGCGTGGACTTGGTACCCAGGCCGCGCTTTTCCATCTCCTGCACAAGCTTGCCCTGGCTGTAGCGCGCGGGCGGCTCGGTCTGCTTGGCCTCGAGCTTAATGTCGAACACGTCGACCGTGTCGCCCTGCTCCAGCGGCGGCATCTGCTCATCGCGCTTAAGGCCGTACGGATAGGCCTCGCGGAAGCCAGGGGTCACGAGCACGTCGCCCGAGGCCACGAACGGCTCGCCGTTGACGTCGAGCTCGAGCTTGGTGTTCTCGATGGTCGCGGGACCCATGAGCGTCGCCAGGAAGCGGCGGGCGATGAGGTCGTAGAGCTTGCGCTGACCGCCGTCGAGTGTGGACGGATCGCCCTCGCCCGTGGGGTAGATAGGCGGGTGGTCGGTGGTCTCGACTTTACCGCGCGTGGGCTTCATGGGGCCAGCGAGTACCTTTTTGCACACGGGCGCCAGCGCCGGGTTGATCTTTGCCAGGTCGCTCACTACGGCGCCCAGATCGAGCGTCGCGGGATACACGGTGTTGTCGACACGCGGGTAGCTGATAAGGCCCGCCATGTAGAGGGACTCGGCGATGCGCATGGTACGCGCAGGTGAGATGCCCTCGGCTGCGGCGGCAGCCTGCAGCGAGGTAGTCGCAAACGGCGTGGGCGGCTGCTGCTTGCGCGAGCGCTTGGTCACCGCGGCGACGGTTGCCGTCTTGGCACCGTCAACGTGACCGTACGCCGTCTCAGCAGCATCCTTGTCGGTAAAGCGCGCCGTCTTGTGCGCGATCTTAAAGCGATCGTCCTCGGCAGCGCCTTGCGCGGCGCCCATGCCGCGAATCTGCCAATAGTCCTCGGGCACAAACGCCATGCGCTCGCGTTCGCGCTCGACCACCAGGGCAAGCGTCGGCGTCTGCACGCGGCCGGCGGAACGCACGTTGCCAAAGCCGCCAAACTTGGCGAGCGTCAGGTAGCGCGTGAGCACCGCACCCCAAATGAGATCGATGTGCTGACGGCTCTCGCCGGCGTCGGCCAGGTTCTGGTCGAGCGAGACAAGGTTATCGAAGGCCTGCGTGATCTCGGCCTTGGTAAACGAAGAATACTGGGCGCGGGCGACCGGCAAGTCGGGCGCAACCTCGCGTACCTTGTTGAGGGCGTCCGAACCGATCAGCTCGCCCTCGCGATCGAAGTCCGTGGCGATGATGACGCTGTCGGACTTTTTGGCGAGGTTCTTAAGCGAGCGAATGAGCTCTTTCTCGGCCGGCAGCTTAATGACGGGCGCCCAGGTAAGATAGGGCAGGCTCTCGAGCTTCCAGCCCTTGATGGAGATACCGTCGGCAAGAAACGGCTTGCGCTTGGTGTCGTAGGGCGGACGTGCCAGGCCATCGGGCATATCGGCCGGCAGCATCTCGCCGTCCTCGGTGACCGAATACCAGCCCAGCTTTTTATCGAACAGCACGCTGTCGCAAAAATCGGGCGCAAGGATGTGACCGGCAAGACCGATCGTCACGCACTCCTCGCCCTTCCACTCAAAACGGTAGATGGCGGTGTTGTACACCTTGTCCTTTTTGGGTTTGCCCGTGGACAGACGCTCGGCGATCTGACGCGCGGCGTCGTTTTTCTCGGCGATGATGAGCTTCAAAAGAGGCTCCTATCTCGTATCTCTGCGGCTACGCCCGCCCGTATGGCGGCCGACTTACGCCCTTGCTTGCTCAATCTGCCCGATGAGCCAATCGCACCAGGCATCCATGCCCTCGCCCTTGCGCGCGCTCACGGCAAACCGCGGCGCCTGCGGATTGAGGTCATCGAGTGTCTTAGTATACCTATCCATGTCAAAATCGAAAGCCGGGGCCACGTCGACCTTATTGAGCAGCTGCGCGCCGGCGTGCTGGAAGATGCCCGGGTACTTGATGGGCTTGTCGTCGCCCTCGGGCACCGAGAGAATCATGATGGACAGGTTCTCGCCCAGGTCAAAGTCGACCGGGCAGACCAAGTTGCCCACGTTTTCGATAAAGATGACGTCGATGTTCTCCAGACCGACGGCCTGGTCGAACGCGTCAACGGCCTCCATGATCATGTTGCCCTCGAGGTGGCACAGGCCACCCGTGTTGATCTGGATGGCGGGCATGCCGGCTTCCTTCATGGTGATGGCGTCGACATCCGAGGCAATATCGCCCTCGATGACGGCACAGCGCAGGCCAGCCTTGTCGCGCAGGCGCTCGTTGGTGCCCAGGATCGTGGTGGTCTTGCCCGAACCGGGGCTCGACAGCACATTGATCACATAGGTGTTTGTCTCTTTAAATCGCTGTCGCAGCTGATCTGCCAGGCGCTCGTTGCGCGACAGAATCGGCGACGCGATATCAATCGTTTTCTCAGCCATACTCGGCACTCCTTACTTTGGCCCCTTTATACCCCATCACCAGATGGCTAGCGGGCTAATCGTCGGGGGTTTCGATTTCGATACTTGCGATGTCGAGCTCGCGGCCGTGCAGCAGACGCACGTTGGCGCCGCCACATTGGGGACAGCGGCAATGGAAGCGGTCGTGCTCAAAGACCTCCCCGCAGTCCAGACACTCGCTTTGTGGATGGACTTCCTCCACGGCAAGCTCGCAGCCGCGCGTGAGCGGGTCCTCGTCGCGGAACGTCTCCCACGCAAAGTCGAGCGCCTCGCGCACCACCTCGGTCATATCCCCGATACGCAGCGTTACCAAAACGGCGCGCGAGGCCCCCGCCCCACGCGCCGCGCGAATCACTGTATCGAGTATGCCGTTGACAATGCCAACCTCGTGCATACCGATTTACTCCTCGTCGTCCTCATCGTCCGAGAACAGGTCCAGACGGCTCACAAACAAGCCCTCCTTGCCCTCGCGCGCGGTAATGACCACGCGGGCAATGGCGAGCGAAATCTCGTAGAGCGAGAGCAGGGCACCATACATGAGGCCCAGCGTAACGGGCGAGCCGTCGGGCGTAATCACAGCCGAGCCCACAAGCAGGCCCACGTACACGTAGCGCCAGGCGCCGCGGAAGGCCGCGTAGGACACGATGTGGAAGACGGACAGGTAGAAGATGATGAGCGGCAGCTCAAACGCCACGCCAAAGCCGATCATAAAGAGCAGCTCCATGTTGACGTAGTTCTCCAGATCGGGCAGCGCCGTAGCGACGGCCGAGGTCTCGCCGATGAGCCACTCGAAGCCCGCCGGGATAATGATGAAGTAGCAAAAGATAGCGCCCAGGAAGAACAGCACCGTCGAGGCGAGCACCGTGGGCACGACCCATTTGCGCTCGTTGGGACGCAGCGCCGGCAGGAAAAATGCCAGAATCTGCCAGATGATCATGGGCGTGCACATGACCACGGCCATCTTGATGGCCAGCGAAAAGCGCAAGCCAAAGCCGCCGAGCGTGGTGGTGATGTAGAACTTACCGTCCGGCACAAAGGAGCGTATGGGGTCTTCCAGGATGTCGAGCACCACGGGCGTGGCGAAATACAGCACGATGGCGGCGGCAAACACCGACACGACCACGATGGTCAGACGGCGACGGAGCTCTCCCAGGTGATCGAAGAGCGGCATACGCGCAGGTCCGATAGGCATTACTCATCGCCTCCCTTCGGGGCATCGGCGGCAGCGGCGTCGTCCTCGGCCTCGAGCTCGCGGGCGAGCTGGTCGACGACGGCCTTGCGCTTGCGGGGGCGACGGGCATAGAGGTCGGCCGTCGTGGGCTCTGCCGGCTCGGGCTCGGGCTCCGGCTCTGCAGCGGAAGCGGACTCGGCGGCGGCATCGGCGAACCCGGCGTCGGCGCCCTCGGTCGCAGGCTCCTCAGCAGCATTCTCGCCCTCAGCAGCACCCTCGCTTGCGGCCTTCTCGGCAGCAAGACGGGCGCGACGCTCGGCAAAGGTCTCCTTCTTGGCGGGCGCTGCCGTCTCGGCGGCATCCTCGTCCGCATCGGAATCGTCGTCGGTCGCAGCAGTCTTCTTGGGCTTGACCGGGGCCGACGCGGCCTCGCTCACCGGATCGATAATCTCGGACTGAACAACGGCCGTCATCTTTTCCTGCGTCTCGCGGAACTGACGGATGGCACGGCCGATCGTGCGGCCCATCTGCGGGAGCTTATCCGGGCCAAACAGCAAAAAGCCGAAGACCACGATGATCGCGAGCTCACCCTCTCCAATACCAAACACACATACCTCCAAGGCTCGATGTGAGTCGAGCCCGCACCGCGCCATTCGGCCGGAACTCGTCTATTCATTCGGTCAAGTATAGCGCCCGGACGCCAAAACGTCCGAGCGCATCACAAACATATGCCAAACGGCACGCCCTTTTGGGG
>CABUVB010000123.1 GCA_902494815.1 uncultured Collinsella sp.
ATTTCGCGGCTACAATAGTGCGGTTACAACGACGTAATGCACTCAATGCAAGAAAGGATCCGCATGGCAAGCCTGTCGGATGAAATCTCGTCGCGCCGCACATTCGCGATCATCAGCCACCCGGACGCCGGTAAGACCACGCTTACCGAGAAGCTGCTGCTCTATACCGGCAGCATCCAGACCGCCGGCTCGGTCAAGGGCAAGAGCTCGGCCAAGCATGCCGTCTCGGACTGGATGGACATCGAGAAGGAGCGCGGTATTTCCGTTACCTCCTCGGTCCTGCAGTTCACCTATAACGGCGCCTGCGTCAATATCCTCGATACCCCCGGCCACCAGGACTTTTCGGAGGATACCTACCGTACCCTTATGGCCGCCGACGCCGCTGTCATGGTCATCGACGGCGCCAAGGGCGTCGAGGCCCAGACCAAAAAGCTCTTTAAGGTCTGCACGCTGCGTCATATTCCCATCTTCACCTTTGTGAACAAGCTCGACCACGAGGCTCGCGATCCGTTTGAGCTCATGGAAGAGATCGAGAACGTCCTGGGCATCAATACGTATCCCATGAACTGGCCGATCGGCAGCGGCCGCAACTTCCGCGGTGTGTTCGATCGTCAGACCCGTCGCGTTATCGCCTTTGAGGGCGACGGTCACGCCAACGCCACCAAGAAGGTCGCCGAGGTCGAGGCCGAGCTGGGCGATCCTTCCATGGATGAGCTTATTGGCGAGGAGAATCATAAGAACCTGATGGACGACATCGAGCTGCTCGATGGCGCCGGCGACGAGCTCGACTTGGATGCTGTGGCCTGCGGCAAGCTGAGCCCGGCGTTCTTTGGCTCGGCACTTACCAACTTTGGCGTGGAGCCCTTCCTCAAGGAGTTCCTGCGTCTGGCCCCGACGCCGCGTGCCTATACCGATACGCTCACCAGCGAGCCGGTCGATCCCTGCCGCGACGACTTTAGCGGCTTTGTGTTTAAAATCCAGGCCAACATGGACAAGAACCACCGCGACCGCATCGCCTTTGTGCGTATTTGCTCGGGCAAGTTCGAGCGCGGCATGGATGCTTTCCACGTGCAGGGCAACCGCAAGCTCAAGCTTGCCACGGGCACGTCGATGATGGCCGATGACCGCGCCATCGTGGACGAGGCGTACGCGGGCGATATCGTGGGCCTGTTCGACCCGGGTATCTTTAGCATCGGCGACACCGTGTGCTCCGGCAAGCGCCACGTGCAGTATCCGCAGATCCCGACGTTTGCCCCCGAGATGTTCGCTCGCATTACGCAGGTCGACACGCTCAAGCGCAAGCAGTTCGTCAAGGGTATGGAGGAACTTGCCCAAGAGGGTGCCATCCAGATCTTCCGCGAGCTGGGTGCCGGCATGGAGAGCGTCATCGTGGGCGTGGTCGGCGTGCTGCAGTTTGAGGTGCTCGAGCGCCGTCTCAAGGCCGAGTACCGTGTTGAGGTTCGTCGTCAGCCGCTGCCCTATACGGACATCCGCTGGATCCAGAACGACCCCGATACCATCGATATCCCGGGCCTTTCGCTCACGCGCGACACGCTGCGTGTCGAGGACATGCGCGGTGGCAAGCTGCTGCTGTTCACGAGCCCGTGGAACGTGGATTGGGCAACCGACCACAACCCCGACCTTATCCTGTCGGAGTTTGGCAACGTGGCCTTTTAACGCATCGGCGCGGTGGCCCTGCGGGGCTGCCGCGCCGTTTGCTTGCCTGATGCCGTGTGAGCGGCTATCATACCCACCGTCGTCTCAAGACCGAGACGTCCGAGCAGTTCGGGTCCGATATCCTGCTCGTTAAACCTAAAACCAAAGGAGTACATAATGATCAAGAAGGTCATGGAGGACTACAAGGTCCTGTTGCGGAGCATTCCCGCGGCAACGGTTTCGCTGTTTTTCGTGAGCGTCATCATGATGAACCTGCTGGCCAACAAAGAGCTTATTAGCCTGCCGTATCTGGCACTCGATTGCGGCTTTGTGGTGAGCTGGGTTTCGTTTTTGTGCCAGGACATGATCTGCAAGCGCTTTGGCGCCAAGGCATCCATCAAAATCTCTATCCTCGCGCTGCTGGTCAACCTGGCCGTGAGCCTGTGCTTTTGGGCATGCTCGCTCACGCCCGGCATGTGGGGCGCCTACTACGACACGGGCATGATCGAGGTCAACACTGCCCTTAACGCCACCATCGGCGGCACCTGGTACGTGGTGCTGGGCTCTTCGCTGGCAATGCTCGTTTCTGCCGTGGTTAACTCCACGCTCAACCAGTCGCTCGGCCGTATGCTCAAGAAGAATAACTTTGCGAGCTTTGCCTTCCGTTCCTATGTGTCCACGGGTGTTGGCCAGTTTATCGACAACCTGGTCTTTGCCATTGTGGTGAGCCACACGTTCTTTGGTTGGACCTGGGTGCAGGTCCTTATGTGCTCGCTGACCGGCGCTGTCGCCGAGCTGCTGTGCGAGGTCTTCCTGAGCCCCGTGGGCTACAAAGTCGTGCGCGGCTGGGAGCGCGAGAACGTGGGCTCCGAGTATCTCGAGCGCCACGCAACCGCCTAAGGAGCAAGTATGCGGGTTTTGATCACGGGCGCTTCGGGCGGTATCGGAACCGCGTGCGTGCAGCGATTTTTGGACGAGGGTCACGAGGTCGTAGGCTTTGATTTGCTGCCGGCGGCGATCGAACACGAGCGCTACCGCCATCTGGTCGTTGACGTCCGCGAGCCGGACTCGTTTCCAGGCGACCTTGAACCCCAGGTAATCGTGAACGTTGCCGGTACGCAGGATTCCGCCGACGACATCGCCGCCAACCTGTGTGGCACCATCAACGTGACCGAGCGCTACGCCTTTGTGGGGGAGGGGCTTGCCGCCAAGCCGGTGCCGACTATCAAATCCGTGGTCAATGTGGGGTCGGCGAGTGGGCATACGGGATCGGAGTTTCCCGCCTATGCCGCCAGCAAGGGCGGCGTTATCGCCTACACCAAGAACCTTGCAAACCGTCTAGCGCCGCAGGCCATCGCCAACAGTGTGGACCCGGGCGGCGTTATCACGCCGCTCAACCGTTGCGTGATGGAAGACGAGCACCTGTGGAACCAGATTATGGAGCTCACGCCGCTTAAACGCTGGGCCACCGCCCAAGAGATCGCCGAGTGGATCTACTTTGTGGGCGTGACCAACCGGTTTATGACCGGGCAGAGCCTGTTGATCGATGGCGGCGAGGCCGGCCGCACGCAATTTATTTGGCCCGAATAGGAAAGCGCGCCCGATGGAAAGCCGTCGGGCACGTTTTTGAGGTATCGATTTTTAGCCGAGGCAAGTCCAGTTGACGGGGGTCGAGCCGTGCTGTTCGAGTAGCCGATTGGCAGCGGAGAAGGGGCGCGACCCCATAAAGGCGGGGAGTTCTGCCGTGGCACGGTTAGCCGAAAGCGGCGAGGGATGCGTAGAGGCCAGGCAGAACTTACCGGTTGCCTTGCCCGCACCAGTTGCGGCGAGCTTGCCCTCGACCATCTGCTGGGCAAAGCGGCCCCATGCCAAAAAGACAACCGACTGGGGCAGCCTACAGCAGCGTTCGATGATGTAGTCGGTGAGTGTGCTCCAGCCTAGTTTGGCGTGCGAGTTTGCGGCATGTTCGCGCACGGTGAGCGTAGTGTTGAGGAGCAGGACGCCCTGTTGTGCCCATGGTGTTAGGTCTCCCGTGGCGGGAGTGGGGCAACCCAGATCGGCTTTGAGTTCCTTATAGATGTTGCGCAGGCTCGGCGGCAACTTGGTTTGCGTCGCGGGGACCGAGAACGACAGCCCCATGGCCTGGTTGGGTCCGTGATAGGGGTCTTGACCCAAGATGACAACCTTGACCTGGTCGGCCGGCGTGTAGGCGAGGGCATTGAGGATGTCGTCTTGTGCCGGGTAGATGGTTTGCTCGGCACGCAAAAGGGCGATGCGCTCGAGCAGCTGGTTCGTAGTGTCACGTACCGGCTGTGGCGCATCGCCCAACCAAGTTGCTATGTTGCGGTCGCGGGTCGCGGCGTCCATGGGGCTCCTTTACGTCAGATGCTCTGTCGGTATCTATTGTAAAGGCGCACCGGTTGCCTTTATGCCACGGCTGTATGAAGAGTGGGGTCTACGAGACGTGCTCGGGCGCTCCTGCCATGCGAGCCTGTCCATGTGCGCGAAGGCGTGGAAGCTCGACGGTTGCCACCATGACGCCGGTGAGGATGAGGGCGGCGCCAAAGAAGGCGATGGGGCTCAGGACCTCGCCGACCAGGAAAAACGAGAAGACGGCGGAGCAGACCGGCTCGAGCGAGAAGGCAAAGCCGGTGGTCTCGGCGGGCACGTGGGGCTGCACGAGCGTCTGGGTGATAAAGCCGTAAGCAGAGCAGATGAGCGCGAGCGCGACGACAACGACGATCTCGCTCGGCGTGCTGGGAAGCGTGAAGCCGCCAAAGACGCATGCGGCAATGCCCGAGAACAGGCCGCCAAAGCCCAGCTGCCAAACGCCCAGAGCAAGCGGATCGACATCTTCGACAAAGCGCTTCGCCACAATGATGTGGCCGGCATAGACAAAAGCGGAGAGCAGCATGATGAGCGCGCCCGGGTTCAGGCTGGTGAAGTCGGCGCCCGAGAGCAGCAGCATGCCGCAGGTGACGATGGCGGTGCCGATGAGCACTTTGCGCTCGGGGGCACGACGCAGCAGGGCGGCGTTGGCAAACGGCACGATCACGACCGTCAGGCTCTGCAAAAAGCCGGCGGTGGAGGCGGAGGTGAGGCTGGAGCCCAGGCACATGCAGGTGAGCTCGGTTGCCATAATGGCGCCGATGATGGCGGCACGGACCATAAGGTCGCGGTTAATGCGCAACGCGTGCTTGTGGAAGAGCAGCAGGCAGACCACAAAGGCGATGATGCAGCGTAGCGCGACGATGCTCGTGGCGTTCATGCTGTCCATGCCGATCTTCATGAGGGGATACGAAAAGCCCCATGCGACGGGAACGGAAAATGAGAGCGCGATTGCTTTTTTGCGATCCATGGGACTCCTTTTGTTACAGAACGGTTTCGTAAATAGGATTCTGCTCTCAGATGTGGATGTAGTAAAGCGAATGTATCTTCAGTATGATTAAGAAATGTTGAAGTATGTGCGAAAAGCGCTGGCAAAACGTTTTACGGCTGCATTGATGTGGAGGCACGATGGCATCGCGGTATCAGATTGTTTGTATGGTGGTCGATCGCGGCAGTCTTAAGGGCGCGGCGGACGAGCTGGGCTATACGCAAAGCGCGGTGAGCCAGGCCGTCAAGGCGCTCGAGCGCGAGCTGGGTACCATGCTTATCGAGCGCGGCAAGCAGGGTGTGTCGCTTACGCGCGACGGCAAGCAGTACCTGCCGTATCTGCGCCAGATCGTAACTGCCGAGGCCGAGCTCGAGGGCAAACGCCAGGAGCTGCTGGGGCTCTCCTCGACTGATATTCGCATTGCGACGTTTACCAACGTGAGTCGAACCGTGTTGCCGCGCGTGATCCGCGACTTTGGTGCGCTGCACCCGGGCGTACGCTTTACCCTCAAGCAGGGCGATTACACGCG
>CABUVB010000124.1 GCA_902494815.1 uncultured Collinsella sp.
AACTAGTATTGTGGAGCTCTCGGGCGAAGCCATGCCAACGACGATCGCCTTTAAGGACAATTCATCCGGGGAAATTCATACCGAGTCATTTGAGCCCGGCTCTTTCGGCATCTTTGTCTATACCGGGACGCAACCCCATACCGAACTTGTCGAGCATCTAGTCGATCTGGCGCCTGATGGCGGCATTCTGACTGATGAATCCATGGCGACCCGCACGCCAGGTCTATTTGCCGCTGGCGATATCCGTTCCAAGCGTTTGCGCCAGGTTGTGACCGCGGTTTCTGACGGAGCCATAGCGGCAACCAGCGCATACGCATTTCTCCGTAGATAAGTACGATAATATATCTTATGTAAGGTTGCTATCTTTAAAACAAAGTGGTTGGACGGTGCATCAATGTGCTGTCCAACCACTTTTACTTTCCGGCTATATAGTATGCAAAACTAGATAACCTAGAATACAATATAGCTAATGAACGGAGGATCCTTATGAACCACGCCAAACGCGTTATCCCGATGTCCGATTCGTCGGTCAGCATTAAGCCTGAGGATATTCAGCCCACTGTGCTGCCCGATGCATTTATTCAGTCCGATATCGTGCGCAAACTCAATACGTTGAGTCTGCCGCGCTATGACCAGTTGCCCAATGTGACGCTCTACCGCGACCAGGTCATTGAGTATGTTGCGCTGTGGATGGAGCCGCTGTCTATTTGCGTTGAGCAGCCTGTCATTACGCCATCGATGATCAATAACTACGTGAAGGTCGGCCTGGTGCCTGCTCCGGTCAAAAAGCAGTATGGTCGCGAGCAGATTGCCCGCCTGATCGCTATCTGCATCTTTAAGCAGGTGCTACCTATTGCTGCGGTGCAGGCGCTCTTTAACATTCAGCGTTTGAGCTACGATGCCCCGACGGCCTTCGACTATGTGGTCGATCAGCTCGAGGCATCGATTCGTTCGGCGTTTTCTGTCGAGCAGACGCCGGTTCCCGATACGGCGCATCAGGTAACGCGTGAGTCGCTGCTTGTGCGCAGCGCGGTTTCATCCTTTGTTTCGAAGGCTTACTTGATGAGCTATCTCAAGTTCAACGGGTTTAATAGCTAGCCGACGTATAAAACGGGCGGGACAAAGAGCCATCTGTCGCTTTGTCCCGCCCGTATTTTGCTGGTTGGACTTTATTTGCCCGAAGCTACGCCCATACCGTAGCCGATGATGAGGCCGTGCATCTCGGCGTAATAGGAATCCAGGCCATTGCAGGGCATAATGATGGTCTTGGAGTCGGGCCAATGCTCAATAATGCGATCGGCCAGCGCCTGGGCGCTCGATACGTTTTCCACATGGTCGATGACGACCTCACCGCCCGTAAAGCCCTCGGCTTCCATGGTGTCGATGATCTTGTTGAGCATCTTCTTTTCGCCACGCGTGTGCCCGACGAGTTCGATTTTACCGGCCTCACTCGCCGTGCCCAAAATGCGGATATTGAGCTTGTTGGCAATGACGCCGGCTGCCTTAGGGATACGTCCGGCTTTGGCGAGGTTTTCGTAATTGCACAAACTGAAGAGGATTTTGCTGTTCTGTTCAAGACTATCGAAGTATGCGCAAGCATCCTCGAATGAGACATCCGGGTTGCTTGCAAGATAGCGGTCGAACAGCAGGAAAATGAGGTCCATTTTGCCGCCAGCTGCGCGTGAATTGACTAGATGAATCTGTCGGTCCGGTTCCTCGGCAAGAACCATATCGCGAGCAGTGGCTGCCGCGTTGTAGCTGCCCGACACGCCCTCAGAGATCGGCATGCAGATGGTCTTGTCTGCCAATTTGAAGAGCTCGGCCCACTCCCCTACGCTGGGACAAGCGCTCGAAGAAGCGTTCGTCTCCGCCTGAACAGCGCAGTTGAGCTCATGAACATCAAGCGAAAGGTCATCGACGAATTCACGCTCCCCCACTCGAATTTTGAGGGGCGCAAATGCAAAGGTGGTATGGGGCGCGGTCGGTTGCCAATCGCGGAGGTTACAGCTTGAATCTGAGATAAGTGCCCAGCTCATAGAGGGTCCTTTCTAATTGTTCCCAAACAATTATAGCCTTCTTGCAGACCGATTGGGTCGCTATCTAGTATTCAAAACTAGATAGCGGCCTGCACTAAAGGCAAAAGAATGGACCCCATGACTAAAAGCCACGAGGTCCATATTCGCTTGCTTTATCTGAATACTTAGTAGCGCACGAAGATGTAGTTATTGTTCATGCCGGCGGCAACGGAACTGATGATAACACCCGTGTTGTAGTCGGAAGCATGAATCATCTGACCACCACCGATGTAAATGCCAGTGTGGTACGAGTTGACCACAACGTCACCGGGCTGCGGATCGGACACACGCGTCCAGCCCATAAAGGTACCCGTGGTGCCCAGACGGCAATAGCGACCAGTGAGGCAATAGCTAACAAAACCAGAGCAGTCGAAGCTGTTCGGGCCAATTCCGCCCCAGGAATAAGCGCAACCAAGCTTACTGTATGCACGAGAGACAACAGAACCGCCGTCGACGGACTGGCTCGGGGCAGAAGGCGTCGGAGCCGGAGCAGGTGCGGGGGGCTGCGGCGTCGGAGCAGGTGCCGGCGTGGGAGCCGGAGTGTTGCCGCCCTGGTTGTTGTTATTGCTGGTCTGGCCACCATTGTTGGTGTTCTCGGTCGTGCCGGCAGTCTCGTTGCTCACCGTGGCCTTCTCGGCGGTGCTGGCGTTGATGCCAGCCTGCAGCGCGGCGTTGGCCTCGGCCTCGGCGGCAAGCTCGGCCTGCAGCTGTGAATCCAGGGAGTTTACGACGTTCTGGGCTTCAGCCTGCTGGGCGTTAAGCTCGTCGACCTTCTTTTGCGTGGCGGCGACGTTCTTTTCCTGCTCGGCCTGCTTATCGGTGAGCTGCTGCTTAAGCTCCTTGACCTCTTGAATGGTCTGAGCTTGCTTATCGGAAACTTTGCCGTAGTAGAACAGACGGTTGAGCATATCGCTCAGGTCATCGACGCCCGTCAGAACCTGAAGCAGGCTCAGACCGCCGGTTTTGTATTCGCCGGCGACATAGGTCGAGAGCTTGGCCTGACCATCGGCGATCTCCTGCTGCTTTTGCGTGATCTCGCCGGCAGTCTGATCGAGCGCCTGCGTCTGCGTGGCGAGCTCATCGTAAATCTGCTGAGTTTGGGTACCGATCTGCTCGAGCTTAGTACGAGCAGCGGCAAGGTCGGATGCGGTATCGGCGTAGGCAGGAGCCGCGAGGCCCAAGCCCAAAACACAAGCGAGGGTTGCCGTAGCAGCGCAGCGTGCCATGTTTTTGTGCGTGTTTGCTGTGCGCATGTAGCTTCCTTTCCAGTAACTAAGGGTAACGGCTAGTCCACCGTCACCAGGCTAAAGAGCTCCACATCGTCATTAGACGGCGTGAGCTTCTCGCGCGGGTTGAGAAACGCAAGCTCAAGGATACAACCGTAACCGACAAGCTTTGCGCCCATATCTCGCACCAGTTTACCTGTTGCCTCGACGGTTCCGCCCGTCGCGACCAAGTCGTCCAGAATCAACACGGTATCTTTAGAGCTGATAGCGTCGGCATGGATCTCAATTGAATCGGTGCCGTATTCGAGCTCGTAGCTCTGGCTTACGGTCTCGCGCGGCAGCTTGCCCGGTTTACGTGCGGGAACAAAGCCAGCGCCAAGGGCTACAGCCACCGGTACGCCAACCATAAAGCCGCGAGCCTCGGGACCCACGACCTTGGTGATTCCCATGCCGGCAAAGTGCTCGGCGAGGGCATCGGTCATGGCTTTGAGCGCCTCGGGATTGCCAAAGAGCGGCGTGATGTCTTTAAAGATGACTCCGGGCTCGGGATAGTCGGGGATGTCGACGATTTGAGATTCGAAGTCGTACATTACATGACCTTTCAATGGGTTGCCGAAATTTCGGCAGCGGTTATTTGCCCGTGGTGGCGGTGCCGGATTGCGAAGGGGCTACGACCTTGAGCGGCTTTACGAGAGAATCCTCGTGCGAAGCTGGCGCGGCTGTCTCTTCGTTTTTGGCCTTGGTGGACTCGAAGCGAGTAATTTCCTCATCGAGTGCATCGATGTCGGCGTCCTCGACCACAGCGTTGAGCGACTCAAAAACGCGGTTCTTGAGCAGCGCAGTGTGCACGCCCTCCGTCAGGTCGTGAAGCTTCTTAAACGCACGCTCGAGCTTGGCGTCGCGCTCGTCATCGGAGGTATCCATTCCGAGCATGCTCACGAGCACCTGCTCAAACATCGAGGACTCGCGGTTGGCGGAAGACACGTACTGACGCAGGTTGCGCGGCTCGATATGGAAGCGTGACAGCTCGGAGCAGTAGCGGATGATCGGGAAATCGCGACCATCGACGAGCTCACGATTCTGCGGACTCTTGATGATGCGAATGAGGTCGTTCTCGGCGAGCGAGCGGATAAACGAAATCTCGACGCCCAGCATATCGGGAATGGTCTCGATGGGATGCAGCTTTTGCTTAGTCTCCTTGGGCTCCGTCTTGAGCGGAACATCGGACAGCAAGCCCACCTCGTAGGCGAGCGTTGACAGGTCCGTGGCGTTTTCCAACCGCTGCTTAATCACGTTGAGCGGCATGTAGCGAGTCTTCTGCAAGTGCAGAATGACTTCCAAGCGATCAACGTCCTCCTTGGAGTACTGACGATATCCCTTAGGCGTACGATGAGGGGTAATGAGCCCCTCATCCTCTAGAAATCTAATTTTTGAGTTCGAAAGATCGGGGTATGCGCCTCGAAGTAGGTTGACGACTTGGCCGATACTCAGATAGTTGCGTTCGGCCATGCCCTACTCACCGGTTTCGATGCGCTCCGGCGTGCTCTCGTGGTAGATGAGCGTAAACGTACCGATCTGGACGGAAGAACCGTCGTGCAGCGGGGCTGCATTGACGATGGCACCGTCGACCCAGGTGCCATTGAGCGAGCCCAAGTCCTCGATGCGAGCGCCGAGGCCCTCGCGAATAATGCGCGCATGACTGCGCGAAACAGTCATGTCATTGAGGAAGATGCCGTTCGCGGGATCGCGGCCGATGGTGGTCACGTCGTCCTCGAGCTCAAAAGCGGCACCCGTCTGCGGACCCTTGACGATGGACAGAACGGGGGCGGTGATGCGCACGTTGGCCATGAGGTCAGGAACGGTGACGTCGCTTGAAGGCACGCGGAATACGCAGGTAGCGTCAGCAGTCTTATCATTCTGAGGCATATTGTTAACCATGTTGTCCATGACAACCCCTAACTTATCGCGGACGTGCCGCAAATAATGAACCGTACGTAATCATACCCCAATGAATCAGTCTTCGATTTCAGGGTTCAGAAAGTCGATGTCCTCGTCCTCGGGATGCGTGAGAGCCTGTTTAATGGCCGCTCCGCCCTTAATGGAGTAGATAACAGCCGTGAGCATGGAGAAGATCACGCCGCCGTACACAAAGAAGATGCCGAGGGGCACCGAGCTTCCGTTGAGGCCCGGGAAGGCCGTAAGGGTTGAAGGTAAAAGGTGCAGGCCGTCAA
>CABUVB010000125.1 GCA_902494815.1 uncultured Collinsella sp.
GCTCAGTAGCCAACGCTCGGAGCCGTAATGCACGGTTACCGTTGCCGTGTCTGTCCCGCTGCGCTCGATTAGGGTGATGCCGGCCCAGTCCAGATGCTCCGCCATATCGAATGGCATCAAGAGCTTTGCGCTACGCTGCGTCCGAGCAAGGGAATCGTGGAGGGATGTGACGTCCGGTGCATGAGGCACGACGGAGTCTTCTGTCAAGGCGAGTCCCTCGATTTTATCCATGCGATAGGTGCGCCGCTCATCGACCGCGATGTCCCAGGCAATCAGGTATGTTTGGTCGCCGTTTGCCGTAATGCGCAAGGGGTCGACCAGACGCTCACGTGGCCGTGCATCGTCCATCGAGCGATACGAGATGCGGCAGCGAACGCCGTCCTGAATGGCGCAGCTCAGCTGCTGCCAGTGCGACCCGTGGTTGAGGGTGTCAAAGACGCGCTGGTTATAGCCGAGCTCTTCGGGTAGAAGGGCATGTCGAATCCGAGCTGCCGTATGCGGCTCGATCCCCAACGATTCAAGTTCATGGTTGAGCACAGCGCCCTCGGCGGCACTCAGACGCAGCGGTAGCACACGACCGGCGTCACCGGTGAGGACCACACGCTCGCCGCGGCATTCGCAGATGATGCGCGCGCCCGATTCTCGGTCCGCGAGCGTCGAGACGATCTCGAGAATCTCGTCGAGCGATACCCCTGTGATGTCAAAGCGACTGCAAATCTCGGTTCGTGTCATGCCGCTCTCGCCGGCGGCGTAGAGGGCTTCCATGATGTCGATGGCGCGCGAGAGTCTCTGCTCGCTGGTGAGTTTACGCACGGGCATACTCGTGCACCGTCCTTTCGATGAGGTGGTTCCACGCCTGCTTGAGCGATTTGGGGGCCATGGGCCTCATGCCGTCCATGGCGTGGGCCATGCAAAATGAGGCGGCGGCTTCAAGATCGCGCACGTCAACGGTCCAGGTCCATCCCACATCGGTGTGTGCGAGCTCACCTCGCCCGCGCGTGAGGCCGTTGATCATATCGATCTGCGTCTGAGGGGCGAACGAGAACGTGGCTGCAACGGGCGGTCGGTCGGCAAAATCGAATTCAAAGAACAGATAGTCGTTGAGATTGAAGTTCGCGGGGATGACGTAGGCCTTCGAAGGACGCCAAGCGCGTACGATACGGTCGCAGCGGAATGTCCTGATGTCGTCGGTGACGTTGTCGAGGCCGCAGAAGTACGCCACGCCCTCGCGCTCGAACATGCCGTAGACGCAGACGGTACGTTCTTTCTGCTCGCCGCGTCCGTTCTGATATAAAAATCGCAGCGCGCATCGCTCGGCAAAGGCGCTCCATACCGCATCGACGGTGGGAGAGCGGCGGATTGGTGCTTCGTCCACCGTCGTCCTACCGGTGAGATAGGCAATCTTGGAGCGAATATCGGCAAGCGGTGCGGCAAAAGTGGATGAGCCGGCCGCTAGTGTCTGGTCGATGGCGTTGAGCAGGATATCGGCGTCGTCTGCGGTGATGAGGCCGCCTGCTGCAAAGGTGTGCTCGCGGTCGATTGTCCACGAGCTTTCCTCGGTCTCCTGCGCGCCGGTGGGGCGAACCTCCTTGATTAAGATGCCGCGTTCGAGCAGTTTGTCACGATCGCGCCGAAACTTGCGCTTATCCGAGTCGATGTTGCCCGAGTCATATCCCAGGTCAGAATCCAAGACGATCTGCTCGGTCGTCAGCGGTTCGGGGGAGCTGTTGAGCACAAAGAAAAGATTGAGGATGCGCTGAGCCGTTTTATCGAAACTGGGCTCCGAATTTCCCTTTTTAATTGTCTCGGTCGTGTCGCTTGCCGTCATAGAGTCCTCGCATGAGAAGGTGGTTTGCTGCCATGATTTTAGTCCGATATGGAGATTAGGCTATATCCTTGTCCGCTCGGGGCGTTAAGATGGCCCGAATTCGGTCGTTTGCGCTCGCTCGGGGTATACTTTCGACTATATACGGTTCTAATGTGCATGCATTGGGCCTATTTGTCGGATTATGGATGTGGAGCGCACATGGCGAACACCCAGAACTATATTAACCACCTGCTGCAGAACACCGGCATTACGCCGGCATGCAGCGAAGAAGAGCGCTTGGCTGCCGAAGATATCGCTCAGATCTTCCGCAACCACGGCTTTGACCCCGAGGTTCAGGAGTTCAATGCCCCGGCGCCCAGTAGGTTGGCATTTGCCGTTACCGGTATTCTTGCGTTTGCCGGCGCCCTGCTGATGGGCATCGGCGGCGGTATCGGCTTGGTCGGCACCTTGCTGGCCATTGTCGGCGCCGTTCTTTACGTGCTCGAGCGCACGGGCCACCCCGTGGTTTCGCGCCTGGGCAAGACGGGCGTGAGCCAAAATGTCATCGCCTACCACAAGGCCTCGGGCCCGCTCGCGTCCCCGCGTAACCGCCCGGTGGTCGTTGTCGCACACTACGACTCTCCCCGTGCTGAGCTGCTCGCCCGCGAGCCTTATGCTTCGTATCGTGCGCTCATCGCCAAGCTGTTGCCCGTTGCCACGGTTGCCCCCGCTGCCGTTGCCATCCTGCGTATTCTGCCGCTCCCCGGCGCGCTCAAGGTTCTGCTGTGGATTGTCGCGATCCTCGCTTCCCTCGTTGCACTCGCCAACGCGGTAAACATCATCTCTAACCGCCACATTCTTCCCTATACGTCTGGCGCGGTGTGCAACAAGTCTTCTGTCGCCGCTATGCTCGGCGTTATGGACAACGTTGCTCCCTTCCAGGGCGAAAACGAGTTTCCCGACGATGTTCCGTTCGATACCTATTTTGGGGAGCAGAAGCGTCGTGCCGAGGAAATGGCGCGCGCAGCGGCGGAATATGCCGCGGCCCAGCAGCAAAACGACTACGGCAACACCATCGAGTATGAAGAGCCTACCTACGCCGAGGACGAATTCGGTCAGCCGATTGCTCCCGACGCTCAGACCGAGCCCGAACAGGGTGAGGCTTTCGACGAGCAAATTGAGGGCTTTGAGGGTGCGTCTGCCGACGAGACGCTGATCGGCGCTATCGTGCCCGAGGATCAGAATCAGGCTGCCCAAGCCGAAGAGTTCAATGACGAGGTTCCCGCTGCCGAGCCGGCGGAGGAGTCTGCCGAGCCCGAGCCCAAGCTCTATCGCAACGCCGCCGGCAACATCCGCTTTGGTTCGGATGCCATCCGTGCGCTCGGAATGCTTCCCGAGTCCTGCACGCTCGATTACGAGGAGGGCGAGGAGCCAACGTTTGAGCCCGAGCCTGCCCCCGTCGTGGCTGCGGATGATGAGTCTGCCGCGGTTGCCGCTGCCGTTGCCGAGTCCGAGGCGGTGTCCGCGATCGATCCCGCGGCAGGACTGGACGTTTTGGCTCCCGCCGCGCCGGCGCAAGACGTTGCGGACGAGTCTGACGACGATTACGTTGAACAGCCGAGGCGCGTGTCTTACGAGAGCGATACTGATTTCTCGGCCGAGATTCCCGCGGCAACGCCGCATGCCGACATTGCATCCGCGTTCTCGTCGATTGGCGCCAGCGCTTCCAACTTCTTTAAGGGTGCGCTTGCAAAGGGCAAGAAATTTGTCGACGATTTCGAGGAGAAGCGCGCTGCCGCACGCGAGGCTGCCGAGCAGGAGGCTATCGCTCAGCAGCAGGCAGCCGAGGCGGCACGTGAGCACGCGGCGCAAGAGTTCGAGCAGAACGAGGCTATGCAGTCCGCGCCCGTCGACGCCGCCGAAGCTACAACGTCCTTTGAGTCCCAGCAACCGGCGTCCACGGATGTTGTTGAGGCGACGACGTCTTTCGAGGCTCAGCAGCACGTCGATAGCACTATGTCGTTTGATGCCGCGCAGTTCGATTCCACGATAACGTTTGAAAAGCAAGGCACCGCGATTGCCGAGCCCCTTCCTGTTTCCGATGAGCAGGGCGACGCGGCAGACGATGACGAGCCTATTGATGCTGCCGAAATTCAGGATGCCGCCGAGGACGAGTCCGTCGAGGCCAACTCTGACGAAGAGCAATACGCGGCAGCCGATCAAGGTGATTCGACCGAGGTCGAGCAGGAGGAAGTGCCTGCGGTTTCCGAGACTCCCGAGACGGATGAGTCGAGGCCTTATTCCACGCAGATTTTCACCATGCCGACCCCGAGTGGTTCCGGTGCCACGGTTGCCAATGTCGCTCCCACCCAGGACGAAACGGTCGATTCCCTTATGGCCCAGATTTCCTCCCAGGCATCGCCGCGTCCGCAGATGAATGTTCCCGATCCGGCGTCGGCACCGTCGCCTGTACCTTCCTCGTCTCCGCTGGCTTCGGTCCCCGATCCGTCGCTGCCGTCTATGAAGCAGGCAAACGTTGCGTCTCGCACGTCGCTGTTCGACCTTCCCGACCCCTCCGCACAGGTCAACGATCCCTTTGCTACTGTCCAGGGCCCCGAACCCACATCGGCACCCGTTGCGCCTCCTATGCCCGTTGCGTCGGGCGCGCAGCCGATCGAGACCATTTCGGCTCCCGCCCCGGCGGCACCCAAGTCTCGTAAGCGCGGCCTGGGTGGCCTGTTCGGTCGTAAAAAGAAAAACGAGCAGGACAGCATGAGTGACTGGCTGGGCGTCGAAGACGATTACGATGCCAAGAAGTCCGGTCGCGGTATCGGTTCGTGGGATAACTTCGAGGACGATAACGATGGCTGGAAGGGCGGCGCTACGTCTTCCGATGGCGCTTCTTCCGAAGATATGCTCTCGGCTGTCGCCTCTATGGGCGATGATGAGCTGCTCGGTCACGATATCTGGTTTGTGGCAACGGGTGCCTCGGATTGTGATGGCGCCGGCATGAAGGCCTTCTTGGCTTCGCATCGCGATAAGCTCCGCGGCGTATTCTTTATCAATCTTGAATCCGTCGGCGCCGGTAGGCTTTCGGTTGTGACGGTCGAGGGCGAACAACAGCTGCTCAAGGGCGATCGCCGCATCATGAACCTGGTCAGCAAGGTCTGCAAGTCGTTCCATGTCGATTGTGGCGCGCTCGAGATGCCCTATGCCAAGACCGATGCCTACGCCGCGCTCGAGGCGAGCCGCCGAGCCCTCACCATCGCCGGTGTGGACGGCACACGTCTGGCTTGCGCTCGTACCGAGGACGACCTGCCCCACAATGTCAACCCGACGAACATTGCCACGGTATCCGAGGTCGTTACCGAGGTTATCCGCCGTTCGTAGGCGGAGCTCTAAGGAGTCAACGTGTTTTCGTATATTAAGCGCCATTGGCCTGTCTACGTGATTTTGACCTTGATTGCCATTGCGTTAGGATTTGGGGCCGCCTACATCGTGGGTGCGAAGGGCTCGACCCCCGCCTCCGCAATCAGCGAAGAGGTGGAGCAAGAACAGAGCACGGGTGCCGATGGGATTCCTGAGTCCGAGCAAGCAATCGTTGATGGTGGATCTTCGTCTGCAGAGTAGATACGGCGATTTACATGATTGAAAGCGGGCGAGCCAGGGGACAGGCTAGCCCGCATTTTAATCGAGCAAGCGCATATTTGGGGTAGACCAA
>CABUVB010000126.1 GCA_902494815.1 uncultured Collinsella sp.
AGGAGTTCGAGCGTATCTGTGCCATCGACCGCGTGGGCTTTAAGACTCGCCGCTTCCGTGCCGTCTACCGCCGCGATGCCGGCGAGGGCGCGCTGCAGGATGCGCTCAAGCAGCTTGCCGAGGACGTTGAGGCTGCGGTCCGCGACGGCGTGAACATCGTGGTGCTGAGCGATCGTGCCGCTGCGGGCGAGGTACCCGTGCCGTCGCTGCTCGCCGTGGGCTGCGTGCACAATCACCTTATCCGCGCCGGCGTGCGCACCTTTGCCGATATCGTGGTGGAGTGCGGCGATGCCGTGTCTCCGCACGACTTTGCGGCGCTGGTGGGCTACTCCGCGAGCGGCATCTATCCGTACAACGCACATGCGTGCATTCGCGACTTGGCGGCACGCGGCGATTTGGACGTGACGGCCGAGCAGGGCATCGCCAACTACAATAAGGCCGCGACCGCCGGCATCGTCTCCATCATGTCCAAGATGGGCATCTCCACGGTGCAGAGCTACCATTCGGCGCAGATCTTCGAGGCCGTTGGCTTTACGCCGGAGTTCGTCAACGCGTATTTCGCCGGCACGGTGAGCCGTGTGGGCGGTATGGGTGTCGAGGACGTCGAGCGCGAGCAGAATGAGCGCTATGACGCCGCGCTCGCCATCCTTAAGAGTCCGGCTCCCGATCAGCTGCCCACACTGGGCCTGACCAAGTGGCGCCCGTTCGGTGGCGAAGATCACCTGATCGACCCTCAGACCGTCTACCTGCTGCAGGTCGCCTGCCGCGAGGACAGTTACGACACCTTTAAGGAGTACAGCGCCCGCCTGCACCGCACCGGCCGTGCCGTGCGCCTGCGCGACCTGCTGGACTTTAATGCCAGCGGCCGCACGCCGGTTTCGCTCGACGAGGTGGAGCCCGCGCTCAACATCGTCCGCCGCTTTAACACCGGCGCCATGTCGTACGGCTCCATCAGCAAAGAGGCACACGAGTGCATGGCCATCGCCATGAACCGCCTGCACGGCCGTTCCAACTCCGGCGAGGGCGGCGAGGACCCGCGTCGCGAGACCCCGCTGGCTAACGGTGACTCCAAGAACTCCGCGATCAAGCAGGTGGCAAGTGCGCGCTTTGGCGTGACGAGCCGCTACCTGTGCAGCGCCTTCGAGATTCAGATCAAGATGGCCCAGGGCGCCAAACCCGGCGAGGGCGGCCACCTGCCCGGCAAGAAGGTCTATCCCTGGATCGCCGAGGTCCGTCAGTCCACGCCCGGCATCGGCCTGATCTCGCCTCCGCCACACCACGACATCTACTCCATCGAGGACCTGGCAGAGCTGATCTTCGATCTTAAGAACGCCAACCCCGGCGCGCGCGTGTCGGTCAAGCTGGTCAGCGAGGCCGGCGTCGGCACCATCGCCACCGGCGTGGCCAAGGGTGCCGCCGACAAGATTTTGATCAGCGGCCATAACGGCGGCTCGGGTGCCGCGGCGCGCGATTCCATCTGGCATGCGGGCCTGCCGCTAGAGCTTGGCCTTGCCGAGGCTCAGCAGACGTTGCTGCAAAACGGCCTGCGCTCCCGCGTGGTGCTCGAGGCCGACGGCAAGCTCATGGACGGCACCGATGTCGCCGTCGCCTGCCTGTTGGGCGCCGAGGAGTTTGGCTTTGCGACCATGCCGCTCATCTCCATGGGCTGTCTCATGCAGCGCGACTGCCAGCAGGATACCTGCCCGGCCGGCATCGCTACGCAAAACTGCCGCCTGCGTCGTGGCTTCCGCGGCAAGCCCGAGCACGTTGAGCGCTTTATGCTCTTTGTTGCCGAGCAGCTGCGCGAGGTCATGGCGAGCCTGGGCTTCCGCACCGTCGACGAGATGGTCGGCCATCCCGAGTGCTTGCGCCAGATCGAGGTCCCGGGTAACCGCAAGGCCAACCTGCTCGATCTGTCGCCCGTGCTGGCGAGCGCGACCTGTGAGTTTGGTGCCCACATTCCGGGTGCCGACGGCCGTCACTTCCTGCCCCAGATGGCTGCGGACAGTGAGCTCGACAAGACGCTCGACTCCACGTTGTTTGTGCCCTACACGGCCGACGCTCGCGCGCACCTGCGCCCGATTCGCTTCCGCGCCGATATCGCCAACGTCAACCGCTGCGTGGGCACCATCTTGGGCAACGCGGTGACCAAGGCGCACCCCGAGGGCCTGCCCGCCGGCTCCATCACCATCGATTGCGACGGTTCGGCCGGTCAGAGCTTTGGTGCCTTCCTGCCGCGTGGCATTACGCTCAACGTGTGCGGCGACGCCAACGACTACTTTGGCAAGGGCCTTTCGGGCGGCGAGGTGTCGGTGCGCCCCAACCCGCATGCGACCTACAAGTTCGACGAGAACATCATCGTGGGCAACGTTGCGTTCTTTGGCGCTACGAGTGGCCGCGGCTTCATCAACGGCCTAGCCGGCCAGCGCTTTGGCGTACGCAACTCCGGTGCCACAGTGGTGGTCGAGGGCTGCGGCAACCATGGCTGCGAGTACATGACGGGAGGTCTGGCGCTCATCCTGGGTGAGGTCGGGCAGAACTTCGCTGCCGGCATGACGGGCGGCGTGGCTTATGTCTTTGACCAGTACGGCACGCTCGATGCCCGCGTGAACCGCGAGAGCGTTGAGCTCAAGGCCCCGACGGCCGGCGAGCTGGCGCAGATTCGCGCGCTCATCCAGGAGCACGTGGACGCGACGCAGAGCCCGCGCGGCATTAAGCTGCTCTACAGCTTTGAGACGATGAGCAAGCACTTTGTGAAGGTCATTCCGACCGAGTACGAGCGCGTGCTGGCGATTGTCGCCGCCGCCGAGGCCGTCGGCAAGACGCATGCGCAGGCCGAGGAGCTGGCGTTTGACATTGTGACCGGCCGCGCGAGTGCCGCGGATGTCGCTCGCTTTGATGTGGCGGGTGGTGTCGCTGGCGCTGCGCCCGCCACCGCCAGCTCTGTTGCTTCGACCAAGAAGGAGGCGTAAGTGCCATGGGTAAGCCCGGTGCTTTTCTTGATATCGATCGCGTGACCCACGAGCTTCGCCCCGTGGAGGAGCGCAGCCGCGATTTCGATCCGCTGTACGTGGAGCTCGACGACGATGCGCGCCGTGCCCAGGCGAGCCGCTGCATGATGTGCGGTGTGGCGTTTTGTCAGATGGGCGCGAGCTTTGGCAAGGCACGCCCGAGCGGCTGCCCGCTGCACAACCTGATTCCCGAGTGGAACGAGCTGGTGTACCGCGGCCGCTGGGATGAGGCGGCCGAGCGCCTGTCGCTCACCTCGCCCATGCCCGAGTTTACGAGTCGCGTGTGCCCGGCGTTGTGCGAGGCCGCGTGCAACCTGGGTTCGGTCGATGGCCAGCCCACAACGATTCACGATAACGAGCGCGCGATCAGCGACCATGAGTGGGCGAACGGTGGCCCGCGTCGCTTTGAGCCGGCGGGAGAGGACGCGCCCTCGGTCGCCGTGGTGGGCTCCGGTCCTGCTGGTCTGGTGGCAGCATGGGAGCTTGCGCGTCGCGGTGCCCGCGTGACGGTGTTTGAGCGTGACGACCGCCCGGGCGGCCTGCTCATGTACGGCATTCCCAACATGAAGCTCGAGAAGTCCGTGGTCGAGCGTCGCGTGGCGCTCATGCGCGAGTTGGGCATTGTGTTTGAGCTGAGTGCCGACGTGACGGACCCTGCGGTGGCGGCCAAGCTCGATGACTTTGACGCTGTCGTGGTGGCTGCTGGTGCCCGTGCCCCGCGCGGGCTTTCGGCTGCGAACATTGACGCCCCCGGCGTGGTGTATGCCGTGGACTATCTGACGGCTTCGACCGTCTCGGTGCTCGATGGCGGCGAGCCTGCCATCGATGCACGCGGCTTGGACGTCGTGGTCATTGGCGGCGGCGATACCGGTAACGACTGCGTGGGCACCGCGGTGCGTCAGGGTGCGCGCAGCGTGCGCCAGTTTGAGTTCTTGCCGGCGGCGCCTGATGCGCGCGCGGCGAGCAACCCCTGGCCGCAGTGGCCAAACGTTAAGAAGACCGACTACGGCCAGCAGGAGGCCATCGCTGCCATGGGCGGCGAGATGCGTGCTTGGGGCGTGGATACGCTCGAGGTACTGCTGGATAAGAAAGGCGCTGCCGCGGGCCTGCGCGTGGCCGACCTAGATTGGTCGGCCGGCAAGCCTGAACGCATTGCGGGCTCCGAGCACGAGGTGCCGGCGCAGCTGGTGCTGATCGCCTGCGGCTTTACGGGTCCTGAGCATGGCGTGTTCGATGCGGTAGGCGTGCCTGTTGCCACCGCTGGTCGTCCGCTGCCTGTGATGGCCGCCGAGGGCTCGCATCTTGCGGCACGTGTCGACGGCGTCTCCGCGGATGCCGTGCCGGTGTATGTTGCCGGTGACGCTCGCAACGGCAGCTCGCTCGTGGTGAGCGCCATGGCCGACGCCCTGGCCTGCGCAGCCGAAGTCGCCGAGGCGCTGGAGCTGTAAGGCGGCTGTCCACAGCTGAATCGACAAGGGCTGTCCCCAACGGCTGGCCCAAATGGAACGTTCCCAAGTGCCGGCAGCTGGGGACGTTCCTTATGTGCCGGCATTCGGGGACACTCCTTGCGGGTTTGCGACCGATTTGTTCGTTTGCCGACGTACGGGTGTTCATTTGTCGACTTCTTGGGCTGTGGTCACCTGTTGTTTCTGTGGTGGCTACGGGCATCTGGCTCAAAAGAGCGGGTTGGCCGTCTATGTTTACCTGCGGTTTTGTTGCGGCGCGCATATTCGGTCAAGTGTCCCGTCAAGTGTTTGGTCAGCAGTTGGTTTGCAGCCGGCGGCCTATTTTGTCCGTGCTGACAGTGGCTGCCCACCCTCCTCGTAAGCTCAAATTGAGGTTCATCAGTTTGAGGAGGATGCCGTGACTGACCACGTTTTAGACCGAGCTCATCTGGCCGAAGCCGTCGGCAACGATATTGCCGACATGGCCCATTTTTGGATGCTGCGGAAGTTTCAGTTTTTGGAGCCGGCGCGCGAGCAGTTTGAGATTATTGTCGACCCGTGGCTCAGCTATCGCACCGAGCCTTCCCAAAACGAAATCATGGCCTACAACATGGCGTTTACCGATTGGCTGCTCTTCGAGCGCCCCTATCGCCATGGCAAGACGCTGCTCGAGCTGTATGTTGATGAGCCGCCGGCATCGCTTTCGCCTGCCTCGCTCAAGCGGCTCGAGCAGGTACGCGACACGCAGTATTTCTCGCGCTTTGGCATTTTGGACAAGGATCCTGCGACTGGTATGGTCGCGCTGAAGGACACGCGCACCGACCGTCGTTTTGATGTCTACGACCCGCATATCGTGCAAAAGGAGCATTGGAGCGACGGAGCGATTGCGGTGCGCCTCGCCTGCGTCGACGATGTCTGGCTGACGGCGGGGCGGCTCTACCTCTACGACATAGCGCGCCTGAGCGATACGGCGATCGACGGGCCTGGCGCCGTCCATCCGGAAGACCTGGAAGATGGCTTCGACACCTCGCGTATCAGCTTCTTTCTGAGGCTGGTCCG
>CABUVB010000127.1 GCA_902494815.1 uncultured Collinsella sp.
ATCGCCGGCAAAATGAGCAGGCCCGCAATAAGTGCGGTCATGCCGTATGCGCCCTCAAAATAGAGCGGCAACAAAACGCTCATCGAGAACGTCGTCATCATCGACACCACCACAAGCAAGCACGCAGGCCAAAAACGAACGCTCGCCATGGGACGCACGTTAAGCACCGGATGCTCGAGCTTGAGCTGGCGGGCCGCAAACAGGCCGAGCAGCACAACGGCAGCGAAAAGCGCCACGACACCGGCAATCAGATTGGTCGAGAACTCACCCACGGAATACACAAACGCCGTAATGCCGGCAGCGAGCAAAACAACCGACAGAATGTCAAGCGTGGTGTTCGAGCGCTCTCCGACATTCTGAACAAGCTTTACGCCCGCCGCAGCGACCACAACGCCGCCCACCAGCGGCACTACGAATACCGCCCTCCAGCCAAACAACGTGCACATAAGACCGCTGATCACGGGTCCAAACGCCGGCCCTAGCGTAATGCAGGCACCGCCCAGACTCAGATACAGACCAAGCTTCTCGCGCGGGGCGCAAGACAGCACCACGTTCATCATGAGCGGAAACAAGATGCCCGATCCCGCAGCCTGCAAAATACGGCTTGGCAGCAAAACGCTAAACGACGGAGCGATCAGACACAGGACTTCGCCGGCGACCATACATCCGCATGCGAAAAACAACAGCTTGCGCGTCGAGAAACGGCCGGACAGGAAGGCCATGATGGCCGTAAAGATCGACGTCACAATCATGTAGCCCGAGACGAGCCACTGCGCCGTGGTGGCACTCACCGAAAAGGCCGCCATAATGTCGTGCAACGCCACGTTAATGATGTTCTCGTTAAACGCGGCAACAAAGGCCGCAATATACATAACGACGAGAAGCGCCGCAGTGGCCGATGGCGTTACTTGAACTTGTTGCTGAGATTTGCTCCCCATGCATTTCCTTCCTCTTGGAACGACAGTTGCATCGCCCCAGAGGAACAGTCCAGGGCGAAAAATGAGCCCTAGACTTACGCCAAACGCCGTACACGACGAATCTGGCAACATGGTCCAACGTCGAAAGATTGTAACGCGGACGCACAGCTTTCCTTCCGCGCTATTATTAAAAGTCCACGAAAGCATAAGACATGAGGAGCCCGCCATGATTAAGCCCATCATGAAATCCGAGTTCTTTTTGCGCCTGCCTTCCGAAGACGCGGGACCCGACGATGCCGCGACCGGGCAGGACCTCCTGGATACACTCCACGAGCATGAGCACGAGTGCGTGGGCCTCGCCGCCAACATGATTGGCGTGCGCAAACGCATCATCTGCGTAAAGGACGGCAACAGGACACTCCTGATGTACAACCCTCAAATTCTTGAGCAGGTCAATGCCTATCAGACGAGCGAAGGATGTCTCTCGCTGATCGGCGAGCGTCCCTGTACCCGCTATCGCCGCATTAAGGTGGAGTATTTGGACGAGAACTTCGTCCACCGCATCAAAAACTTCTCGGGCTACACCGCCGAGATCATCCAGCACGAAATCGACCACTGCAACGGGATTGTTATTTAGTTCCGCCGATTCAAGAAAGCTCCCTGCAGCAAAACAACTGCAGGGAGCTTTTCATAGTGCGGAGTTTCTATCCCCTACGACTGGCGGTAATGATCGAAGAATTCGGCGAGGTCTTCGAGCGACTCTTTGAGCACTTCCATGCGCGGCAGATACACGATGCGGAAGTGGTCGGGCTCGGCCCAGTTAAAGCCGCCGCCGCGCGTGATCAGGATTTTCTTCTCGTGCAGCAGGTCGAGGGCAAACTGCTCGTCATCGGTGATGTTGAACTTCTTAACATCCATCTTGGGGAAGATATAGAACGCCGCGCGCGGCTTGACCACCGAGATGCCGTCGATCTTGTTGAGCGCCTCATACACAAAGTTGCGCTGCTCGTAGACACGACCGCCGGGACGGATGTAGTCGTTGACGGACTGATGTCCACCGAGTGCCGTCTGAACGATCGACTGAGCCGGCACGTTGGAACACAGGCGCATGTTAGAGAGCATGTTGACGCCCATGATGAAATCGCTCATACAGCGCTGGTTGCCCGAAAGCACCATCCAGCCAATACGATAGCCCGCGATCATGTGCGACTTGGAAAGGCCGCTAAAGGTGACGCAGGGCAGATCGGGAGCGAGCGAGGCAATCGAGACGTGCTCGTAGCCGTCCATGCACAGACGGTCGTAGATCTCATCGGCAAAGATCATGAGCTGGTGCCTGCGCGCAACCTCAACGATGCCCTCGAGCACCTCGCGCGGGTAGACCGAGCCCGTGGGGTTGTTGGGGTTAATGATGACGAGGGCCTTGGTCGCGCTCGTGATCTTGGACTCCATATCCTCCAGGTCGGGATACCAATCCGCCTGCTCATCGCACAGATAGTGCACGGGATGACCGCCGGCAAGGGTCGCGCACGCCGTCCAGAGCGGATAGTCGGGGCTGGGGATCAGAATCTCGTCGCCATTGTCGAGCAGCGCGTTCATCGAAAGCTGAATGAGCTCGGACACTCCGTTGCCCGTGTAGATATGCTCCATCTGAACATTGGGCAGGCCTTTGATCTGCGAATACTGCATGATCGCCTTGCGCGCAGAGAACAGGCCGCGCGAGTTGGAATAGCCTTCGCAGTCGGGCAGCTGCTGACGCATATCCTTAATGACCTCATCGGGCGTGCGGAAACCGAAGGGTGCCGGATTGCCGATATTGAGCTTGAGGATGCGCTCGCCTTCGTCCTCCATACGGGCGGCCTCGTCGACGACGGGACCGCGCACATCATACAGGACGTTATCAAGCTTGGTGGATTTAGAAAAAGTACGCATGGTGGCACTCCTTGGAATTTGAGCTGAGGGATGGGGTTCGGGCTTGGAAACGTTACGGGGCGATGATGCCTCGCCTTGATCGGCGTCACCGGCAAGCAGCCAGGTAACATCGACCTCCAAAATGCGGGCGAGCAGCTCTGCCACATCGCGCCGCGGAATCGTCTTGCCGCTCACATATTGGCTCATCTGACTCTTGCCGAGTTTTTTGCCGAGCATCTCCGATGCGCGGATTACGTCCGACTGGCGAACGTCGCGATCGGACATAGTCTGTCGCAGGCGATCGCAAAACGTCTCTTGGGCCACTAGAACCTCCTTGCTGGCAAAGTTCAATTTACAGAACACGAATTGAACCAAGGTTCAATTTAGCAAGCAGTATAGCGCCGTACCTCATTCGAAAGTTCAATTTCATAAGAAAACGTACCGAACTCCGAGATTTGCCCAAAGCGGACAATGACGTGTACACGTTTAGAGGTATTCAAGGAATCGAGCGGCGGCGAGCGAAACGTCGGCGGTGCGGTATATGGCGTTGATCTGCCGATGAGGACGTCCCTCGAGCGGGCGCACGGCAACATCGAACTGGCAGCGGCGCAAGATGAGCGCGGGAAGAATGCTCACGCCCAGGCCGTCCTCGACCATGGCCATAATCGCATAGTCATCCCAGGTCGACAGCTTGGAGCGCACCGTCAGCCCCGCCCGACGGAACAGCGGCGTAATCTCGTCGTCGCTACCGCGTTCCAGCAGAATAAACTGCTCGTTGGCCAAATCGGCAAGGGAAACGGCCTCCGCGGTGGCAAGCGAGGAGTCCGCTGGCACCACGGCCATCAGCTCGTCTTGCACCAACGGCCGCGACGCCATGCCGGCGCCGCGTGGCTCGCGCGGAATAAAGCCCAGGTCGCAGCGGCCTTCCGCCACCCATTGCTCAATCTCGGAGTAATCACCCATCAGCAGCTCGTAATCGACATCCGGGTGATCGGCGCGAAACCGCGCGATCACCGGCGGCAGCACGTGGGTCGCCACGCTCGAAAACGTACCGATGCAGATTATGCCGCGCATGAGCCCTCGCATCTCGTCCACGCGTCGCTGCAGGCGGCCAAACTCTTCGCATAACGCCTCGACTGCCGGCATGACCTGCCGCCCGTCGGCAGAAAGCACCACGCCCTCGCGGCTGCGATCAAGCACTTTAAAACCCCAGTCTGCCTCAAGGTCGCCCACCATGCGGCTCACACCCGACTGCGAATAGCTCAGCCGCTCTGCGGCACGCGTAAAGCTGCCCGCACGCACCGTCTCAAGCAGCACTTGCATCTTTTGGATATTGGTCTCCACGGCACGCCTCCACCTTTGCATGAGTTTTTGTCATGTTTGTCATGCATTATATTCGCTTTTCTTCTAAAGCCAGTTCACCCATAGTGAACATGCTCGGATATAGAAGGGACGGAAGCGCATGAACAACGGACTGTTTACGTACTTAGCAGCATTGCTATTGTTTGGCTCCAACGGCATCATCGCCGCCGCCATCGCGCTGCCGAGCTCGGATATCGTGCTACTACGCACGTTTTTGGGCGCACTCTCGCTTGTCACCATTCTCGCCATCACCCAACGCCATAAGTTGCAGGCGCCATCTCGCCCCCGCGAAGCCGCAGCCCTCCTCCTCTCGGGAGCTGCGCTGGGCGCCAGCTGGATTTTTCTGTTCCGCGCCTACCAGACGATCGGCGTCGGCGTATCCTCGCTGCTGTACTACTGCGGCCCCATCATTGTCATGGCACTCTCCCCGCTCATCTTTGGCGAAAAGCTGACCGGCGGCAAAATCGCCGGCTTTATCGCCGTTGCTTGCGGTGCTTTTCTCATTGCAGCGCAAGGTCTAGGCGGCAATATGCCCATTGCAGGTATCGCCTGCGGCATCGCCTCGGCATTTTGCTATGCGCTGATGGTCATCGCTAGCAAGGGCGCGCCACACATCGAAGGCCTCGAGAACTCCACGCTCCAGGTGAGTGCCGCCTTTGTGACCGCGCTGGTCCTCACGCTCATCACGCAGGGTGCACCCTCATTCCTGTCCGCCGGCGTCGCCGCAGGCATCGATTGGCGCGCCGTCGTCATGCTCGGCGTCGTCAACACCGGCATTGGTTGCCTGCTCTACTTTAGCGCCGTCGCCAAACTGCCTGTGCAGACCGTCGCCGTTGTCGGCTACCTCGAGCCGCTTTCGGCGGTCGTGTTCTCCGCCGTCCTTTTGGGCGAAGCCATAACACCGGTCCGTCTGATGGGTGCCGCGCTTATCATCGGCGGCGCGATTTTTTGCGAACTCGCCGGCAAACGCGCAAGCGCCAAGGCTGGCATAGCCCAGACAGCACGTGCTTAAAAGCCCCTGTTTTGAAATGCTACCTACGTACATAAATAATCCCCAGCTGGGGATTATTGTCTAAAATAACCTGATGTGCCAAACTGCTCTTGTATGTATAAAGACGGCATAAAGATTATCTGTCCTAGACAGACAACCGGATGTCTAAGGGAGTCCACGTGGCACACAACAAACTGGAGGCAAACCCCCAAGACCAGCGTGGTCAAGGCGGGCACGGAGCCATCCCCCTCTCCGCTGGCATGCTGCTCGTAACGCTCGGCGTCGTCTATGGCGACATCGGCACGAGCCCCATGTACACCATGAAAT
>CABUVB010000128.1 GCA_902494815.1 uncultured Collinsella sp.
ACCAAGGAGCCGCCATGCGCACCGAGCTCGATGTCCCCTTTTCGCACAAAGAAGAAGCCAAGGCGCTGGGCGCCAAATGGGACCGGACCAAGAAGATCTGGTATGTACCCAGCGGCGTCAACCCCGAGCCCTTTGCCGAGTGGCTGCCCGGTGTTGACCGATCCGACCCCTCAGTGCCGTATATATATCTAGTACTGGGCAAGCGCGAGTGCTGGAAGTGTCACAAAGAGACCTCGGTCGCGGCCTTCGGCATTCCCTATCGAACCGATAACGACGAGAGCATCACCATCGCGCACGCGCCCAACGAAGCCGGGCACATTGCCATCGACACGGCCAACGCCAACGCACTCGCCATCGTGCCCGCTCTTGGCTGCGTGCCGGGCGAGATCCGCGACTACCTTCATAAGCGCTGCGGCTACAAGCCCGTAGGCGCGCGAGCCTCCAAAGCCCCGTCGCTCGGCAACACGTGCACCAGTTGCGACGCGCTGCAAGGCAGCCGCTATCTGTTCGAGGAGCCCTCGTCCCCGTTTGCCCTCACTGCTATCAACAAGCTGCCGGCACTGGAGTTTGTGCGCGTCGAAGTTGCCGGCGTCTTTGGCGTCCCGACCACGCGCACCGACTTTGACCAGGCGCTCTTTACCTGGGCACGCGACCATCACGCCGAGTTCCACAAGCAACTCGGTGAGGGGATTTATTTGTAGAGGCAAAAGACACTCACAGCCAACTCCTCCGCATCACCTATCCCTCGTCGCCGGCGTCGTACACGATATCGAGGCCACAAACAGGGCATTTCTCCGGATACACCGGCATATGAACGCCCGTACGTTTCCTCACTTCGTCGCTGAACCTGTCACGTGCATCGATGAACCGAATGTCGAGACACGGTATTTGCGAGCCGCAGCAAGGGCAGGCGACGACAAACGACCCGCAATCAACTTCTACGCCCGGAAACATATTGTTGTCGATAAGGGCACACGGCAGTTTTCCGTACTTCCCCATCGCAATATCGCCTCGCCAGCTCATACACGCTCCCCTCTCGCTATACAAATCAGGAAGAGTATGCACCAGCGGGCGTGCGCGAGATTGCATCGCCACGCGATCCGATCAAACAACACGATCGTCAAAGAATGCCAAAGCCAAATACGCTAATACGGCAGAAGCCCCGCCTTTTCACGCTTCTTTTCCGAGCGATCGAACTCAATGCGATGGGCCTCAAGAAACACCGTATCGGGTCGCCACTGACGCTCATTCGGCTGCCTTAGCGTCGCACCCGCAAAGGAAGCGTAGTCGGTCTTATCCAGCAGGTACGATCCGCACAGCCGATATTCGCCGCAAACAGGCTCAAACGAAATCAGGTGAGCATCAAATAGGGAATGAAGATCGCGCCGAAGCAGAATGCCGTTGCTGGCAACCTGCGATTTGGGTCCCGAGTAATTCTCGATATGTGCAGCCTCCAGAGCTTCGCTGACGCCGCAGTCCGACACCGCGCAACGGCCATCATAGGCGGCAACGAGCTGTTTGCGGAACCATTGCTGCCCCAATCGCTCGCGCCTTAACGCATAGCGGACCTTTTCGTCGTCGGTCGTACCCTGTCCGGTAAACTCAATATCGACGGGCATGTGCTTCAGATAACTCATGTCGGGTGCAAAACGAGGGTCCGGTCCGCCTTTATGAACAGGACCGTGCAGAACAAACCATCCGTTTTCGGGCTCGAACCGCTCAACAAACGCAAGGCCGAGCACCTTGTAGCCCACCTCGGTTGCAAATATGACTCCGACTGGAACGCCACATTCCATGCAGTTGAGCATTTTACGGTTGTAATTCTGGTCTCGAAAACCAACGGTACCCGGCGCTTGAACCGAGTACTTAATGACCCACGTACCATCGTCCAAATAGAGCGGAGGCACATCGGTGTAGAAGCTCTTTTTAGAGTTATGGACCGAAAGCGCAAAGATCTTATTGGGATCTTGCTTCACCCGATCCTGGCCCGGCCAGAAGATCCCTGAATCCCGCGTTACGGGAAAGAAGTCCGAGCCAATTCTCAAACGATACTGATACTGAGGGCTATCTTCCTTGGTGTGGTGCGGAAGGCTGGTCCAAACGCCGCCGCGCTGCTCCTCACCCAGAAACCACTCCCATGCCTCAACGTATTCGGAAGGCACGAGACTGCAGGCACGGTCATAGCTTGGTCCATCCATCAACGGAACAGCAAGGTCAATGTCGTTCATCGCCAGCACCTACAACCATACGAACGCGAGTCATGCCCCTCAATAATATGGCCGAGAGTCAATTATTACGAGATCTCATTCCGCGATCGGCACGTCGTTGATGCTCTCGGTTTGCCGTTGGCGCGCTTGTACCCCGCTACCCCACTCCCCTGTATACTGATGTAGCACGTGTTTCATCCGGGCTTGTTGGGCCGGATCGTTCATGGGAGGGCCTTATGGCTGCTTCGAATCCGCCTAAGGGGAGCGTTTCTTCTTCGTCCATCAAGCCGGTTACGCGCAAGGCCGTGCGCTGCCAGCGCGAGGTCGCCTGGCTTATCACGCAGGCAGCGGGCAGGCTTGTGGCGACCACCCAGGACGTCAATGCGCCTACGCCGAGCTTTGTGCTGGCAGCGGCGCTGAATCGAGTACGCCAGCTGGAACTCGTCGCACAAGAAGACGGCAGCCATCTTGGCTACCAGGACGCTATAGCGCCCGACCTGTTGACCTTTTGTCGCATGACCAAATTGCCCGCCGCGCCCAATACGCTTTCGGACGCAGGCTACATGTTTACGCTCTCGGGCGCGGACCTTATCCGCGACATCTATGCATACTGCAGCGAGCTCGCCGAGCGCCACGTCTTTGACGCGGCAGAAGTCAAACCGGGAAATGTCATCAAGCTGGTTCTTAGGCTGTTCTTGATGGACGGGTTCGGGGCCATGCCGGCGTAAGCCGAGTCTTTAGCATCACCGTCGACTGAGCAACAACCGCTTTACCTTAGTGGACGCCAATTGAGGGTCGATTATTGGGTCGCCTCGTCCACTAACGCATTTATTCCACGCGCTCTGACAGTCGATACTTGCGGTTGCGGCTCGTCGCCGGCGCCGTGGGCTCAAGCTCGCCTTGAGCAATGAGCGCGTTGACGCGCGACCTAACCTGGGAAATTGTAAGCCCCGTGCGTTCTGCCAGCTCACGCGTCCCCAGCTCGCCGTAGTGTTTGAGTGCCGCCACAATTAAGCCCCCGCCATGATCGACCGGCTCGATCTTTGAACGGTAAAGTACGACCTTGAACCGATCGAACCCCGGGCAGAACAGGGGCTCGGCCAGACCATGCGCGCGCATGGCATCGATCATCATCGGGATGCCCGAGCCATTGCCCTCAGCCGGCGAACCTGCGCCATCCGGCAGCGGGACAATCGACATGAGTTTCACGAGCGTCGCGTTACGGCATCGGGAGCTGCCGTCAAACAAGTTCTCGCGAGTCTTTCCCCCGTAAAGGCCGCCAGGATTCGTCACCTCGACACGATCGTCAAAGACGTCGACGGCAATCGATTGTCCACAGAACCGACCCCCGTATTCTCGATGGATTACGGCGTTGGCGATTGCCTCGCGCAGAACCTCCTCGGGAATCTCAAGCGAGTCGACACGCGAGACACCTTGGACGGTCGAGGTTCGCCGCAAATTCTTGGCGACGGCTGCGACGGCATCCGAGATCATCTCGCCCAACGTTCCCTCACAGATTGTGCGGTCCATGAATCTCAGCGACCCCGCCATGCCCTTCTGAGTTCCCGCATGGACAGCCACGTCAATGAAGAGCTTGGGATAGAACTGCTGAGGGTAGGTGCCCACAACTAGGAGTCCAGCCTTGGTGACATTGCCCTGGGAATCAAGGATATTTAGGCGCTCCAGCTTCGTTTGTTTGTCCGGCGCGCCGCGCATTGCCCGGGGCGTCAACGAGAAAGCCCGATCTATCGTACGGTCGACCAGCGTCTCGTCGAGATTGTCCGCGCCCGCACCCGCCACCGCGTCGCGATCGCTCGGAGTCGCTCGACCGTATGACGCCAATGCGAGCACCTCGGTCGATGAAAGCGGCACATCTTTGTCATCGATGCGCTTGTAGCTGCCGCCCTGGGCGCCCCGCTCTATGACATAACAAGGCTTGCTCGACGGGTCGAGCTCCTCAATCGTGATGACCAGAACCACGGTGCCCTGGAGCTCCACGCGCTCAATGGTGTATTTGGGCGGATTGGCCAGCTTTCCGCGACCGCCGGCATCGCCCATGCCCGCCACGAATTGGTTGAGCACTTTCTCGGTCTCGAAGTTCTCAACCGGGACAAAACCTGCGCGCTCACTCACTCCGAGCACGATGGTTCCGCCGGCAGTGTTCGCGAATGCGCTCACCGTTTCCCACACGTCGCGGGAAAGCGTCGTGGCGCTCTCCTTCGCTTCGACGTTAAGATCATCCGAGCCCATACGCCTTAAAGACTCAAGCAGACCGGTCAGCTCGTTTTCGTTCATCTGCACGTCCTTTCGCTCGGTCCTGCAGAGAATGCCGCGGATAGATTTCCCTCGTCTCTCAGTTATCTCTCGTAATTATCTCTCATTTATCTCTCTATCTCTCGGCTTAGAGATAAGAGATAGATAGAGATGGAATGTCTACCATTTGCTTCATCTATACATATTTTTGCTGGTAGAACAATCGGTATTGAGACAATACCATGATTGCCTGTCTCTTTGCTGCTCAGTTATCTCTCATATTTTTCTCTCATCTTCCTGTCATCTTTCATATTAGAGACGAATGAGAGACGAGAGATACGCAAGTGATGGACGAGCGAGGATTTTCGGACGGTCGGATATCGAGAGTGGATATTTGGACGGTTTTTGGGGCTTTTGCGGCAAATTCCGTCCAAATATCCACTCTCGTTCGATAGGTATCCGGAAATCCTCGCTCGTCCGTCCGAATATCCGCTCTCGTTTGGCGAGTGTCCAATTTTCCACGCTCGTGCGGCGGGCACGCGGGACCTATGCCCAATCCGGCTGCATCGTCTCCAGTTCGCCGCAGGGTCGCGGCCCCATATGGGTATACTCTCGAGGATTCGACTCGATTCGCTCCCGCTGGGGCGTCAAAGGAGACTGCATATGCCCACCACCTCAACCGACCCGCGCGCCGCAGCCGCTACACTGCTGGTGCCCGGCACTACCTGCCACGGCTTTGCCGTCGAGCGCCGCGAGACCGTGCCCGAGCTCGACTCGGACGCTTACGTGCTGCGACACACTGCCTCGGGCGCTCGCCTGCTGTACCTGGCATGCGACGACGAAAACAAGGCCTTTGCCATTGGCTTTAAGACGCCGCCGGCCGATTCCACCGGCGTGTTCCATATTCTTGAGCACTCGGTGCTGTGCGGATCGGCTAAGTTCCCCGTCAA
>CABUVB010000129.1 GCA_902494815.1 uncultured Collinsella sp.
CTACAGTCCTGCGCAAGACGAAGGCCACATTAAGTGGCCTTCTTTGCGTGCGGAACTCGCGATGAACTTCGTGCCCCGCCGTCCGGGAGGACGCCTCTTTATTGATGGGAGGCCTGATAGGTCGATGGTTCCGTGCCCGGATGCGTCCAAAGTGGGACGGGCTTTCCGGATGGGCAGGCTTTCGAAAAATGCGTCCCGGAATTTGCCTTTGGAATGGGACGTAGTTTCCCGTTGAGGTGCTTTGCGGAAAGTGCATCCCACTCTGGGCGGTCGAAGTGGGACACACTTTCCCAAAGGCGCTCCAACGGGAAATTGCGTCCCATTATTCGGTCAAGAAACGGGATGCATTTTCCCAATGAGAGCAAAACCGGAAAATGCATCCCACAATCAGCCCTCAAAGTGGGACGCCGTTTCCCAATGAGGCTCAAGCGGAAAATGCATCCCGGAATTTGCGCTCAAAGTGGGATGCGGTTTCCGGTTGAGGGTCTAAGGGGAAAATGCGTCCCAGAATCGACGCTTGAAATGGGATGCAGTTTCCCGATGAGGCGCTCGACGGAAAATACATCCCAGAAATGGCCTTTGAGCTGGGATAAGATTTCCGCGGCATCTCGGATTCTCAAAAATGAGACACGCCGTTGGCGAAAATGAGACACGTGATATCGGGCATCGGATGTATCATTTGCAAAAATGAGTCCACTCCACTCGAATAAAGCGAGGTCCCTCATGTACGTTCCACACCCCCGTATCCGTAGGCTGTCGAAAATCCCGCTTGTTGGGACGGCGGCGCTTGCTGCGTTGATCGCCACGAGCGTCGCCTGCTTCACGGCCACGCCCCAGGTTGCCCAGGCGGCAGACGCGCCCGCAATCACCGATATGACCGAGCAGGATTATCAAGCCCTGGGTCTGGGCACGAGCGAGGACATTCCGGCCGATACCGTTGGCCCCTATTCCACTGATACCCCCACGACGTTTGCCACGCGCAGCGAGGTCTATATGGCAGCTAACGGTAGCCATGGCAATCGCTACACTCTGCGCGACAAGCTCGAGAACGTCGAGCGCGGTGACATTGGCGGCAGCAGCAAACTCACCGATGGCTATGGAAGTGTGTGGGGCGCCGCAAAGTTCTGGCAAAACGTCAACAACTTCGATACGAACAGCGATCTCTACAAGCATAGCGACTACGGTGGCGGCACCTGGTCGTACCTAAGCAACAATGAGTCCTCAACAGTACTCGCCAACGACAACAACGGTTTCTCGGGCATTCACGCCACGAGTGTTGAGTTCTGCAGCGACGCCAGCACGGGCAAAAAGAGCCGCGTTGCCGAGCTCCGTGCCTACGGCGACAGTTCCTCCACGACGATTGACGGCAAGTCATACGCCGGAAAGGTTGAGCTGGTCCTCTACTCGTTTAGCAACGGGCGTACGCGCACTCTCGACACACACCTGCCGGTGACGGTCAACACTAATATGATGTACGAAGGCCGTTTTAAGTACCTGGATGCCGGTTACCTGCAAGAGCACGACGCCGTCTTTGATGTCGAGGCGGGCGATGTCGATGGCGACGGCGTCGACGAGCTTTTTGTCTACGCGGGCTGCTATGTCGACGAGAACGGCGTGCGCAAGGCTGTAGTCGACATGTATGACTTGGAGGGCGGCAACTGGAAGCAAAGCGTCGTCAAGATCGATGCCGGTAACGCCGCGGACTACACCACGCACAACAAGGGCGGGAACGACTCCTGGACGCAGCTTCAGTCAGCTCCTGTCGTTTCGCTAGCGGCCGGCGACCTCGATCGCGATTTTTGCGATGACCTCGCCATCGTGGTCTCGGCACCCTACGGCAAGAAGAATATTGATAAGTCGACGCATTGCGAGCTGTTTTCGTGGGATGCATCCAAGGGTGCGCTCGTCCATGTCGATGCTCTGGGCGACGCGGGCGCAATCTCCCTCTCCGCGAACGGCAAGACCATGGTCGCTGCGAATGCGACGTTCGGCACGTTTGCCGCCTACGATGAAGAAGGAAAGAAGACGGGTGAAACCGTCACGGGCCTTATTCTTGCGGGCTATGACTGGCAACGCAGCGCTTTTGATTACGGCGCTTCTGACGGCAGCAAGGGGCTGTACGGCGCGCTGTACCGCTACGCGTATTTTGACTCGGAGTCTGGCGAGTTCAAGCTTTTCGATTGTAAGGAATACAGAGACGGGCTCCTCGCCTCCTATGGGCTGATGCATGTGCCCAACAGCGCATGGAAGGATAGCGCTCAGGATAAGCGCTATCCGTGCACCTTGGCGCCTATTGCCCTTGCCACTGCCAACCTTGACGGCCTGTCCGAGCAGCTGGCGGTTGACGAGGTGCTCGTGGGCGGCGATGTGTTCCGCGACTTTGCCTGCAACACGGCACAGAGCGGGGCTCAGGGCTTGGGGTCCATGGTCGGAACCATGAGCATGAGCGGTCAGCAATACAACAGCAGCAACAAGCATGACCACAAGGGTATAGAGCAGGTGTGGATCAGCGACGTCAAGGCGGGCAGCGTCTCGGGTTCGGACCGCTATAACGAGAGCTTTATCGCCGTGGTGGGCAAGCACCGCGACGAGGACCTGCGCAAGAACGATGACTACTATTGGATGACCGCCTCGCATTTTTCGCTCGACGAGAACGGAAAGGTGCGCCGCGGCGAGGAGCAGGTGATTAGCGAGAGCAACCGTCGCGGCACTACCTACGGCACATTTATCTCGCTCGCGCTGCCCGATGTCGACAACGACAGCGTCAAGATCACGTACAAGGACCGCTACAAGGTCTATACCAACCCGCGCGTGCTTGCCGTGCTGCAGGATGCGCCCTATGTTGAGGATCTGGAGCAGGCATACGGCTATCTGGTGTTGGGCGGCACGTCATACGGAGAGGAAAAGGGCACGGGGACATCCCAGGGCTATACCATTGGCGCCGAGTTGGGCGTTGCCGTCGAGGTGCAGACCGGTCCGCCCCTGGTCGCGATGAATGCTTCAGTCGATTTTGCCGCCGAGGGATGCTATGACTACCGGAGCGAGCGCACGGTCAGCGCAAGCGTAAGCTATGAGTCGCATGCCGGCGAGGGTGACAAGGCCGTGCTCTACACGATTCCGATGGTCTATTACGAGTATGAGATCGAAAATGAGGAAACTGGTGGCAAGGGCGTGATGGCGGCGCCCGTGTCGCTCGGCGCGCAGACCTCGGTCGTTAATGTCGAGGCCTATGACCGCATTGCCAAACAGCACAATATGACGCCGCTCAGCTACTTTTTGACCAACCGGTCGGGAGAACCCGGAACCTATCAAACGACGCTCAACGGCGAGACTCCCGTTGGGGATTCCTTTGGCCTGGGCAAGCCTGGCGTAACGCGCGCCTACACGCACGATGGGTTTAACGGCGCCGCCGCGCAGTCGGGGGCGAGCATTGAGCAGACCATCGAAGTCGAGGAGGGCAAGGAGCAGGAGCTCGAGCTCGGCTTGACGCTGAACGGCAGCGTTGTCATGGGCGCGAAGCTCGCAAAGCACGAGTTGTTTGGCGGCCTGTGCTTTGGTGCCAACGCCGGCTTTACTACGGGTAACTCCTCGAGTGAATCGACCGAATACGGCGGCACCGTCGACAACCTGCCCGAGGCCGCGCAGGGCAAGTACGGTTTTGTGTGGCGTCTGGGCGTCAACGCGGTGGATGTCGACAAGTTCGAGGCAGACTCGGGCGACAAGCTCGGCACCAAGGACACCGACCAGTTCTGGATCGTGGGCTATGACGTTAAGGACGTCGAGATGCCCGACGCGCCGGCCGTGACGGGCTTTACGGCAAACGCCGTCGATTCGACCAGCGTTACGTTTAGCTGGGACGATGTACTCGCAAACAAGAGTGGCTTTAGCTACGGCGTGGGCATGCTGCAGAGCAATGCGGCGGATGCGGTCGTCAATAGCTGGAAGATTGCCGACAACACGCAGACCTCGCTCAAGTGGGATGGGCTGCAGCCCAATACGGAGTATCGATTCGCCATCGCCGCCGTTAAGAATGGATCCACGACCGAAACAGGTATTCGCTCGGCAATCATCACGGTCAAGACCATGCCCGATGGCATGACGATGACCGTGAGCGGACCTGCGGCGGATGCTGCGGAGGGGTCGGATCTTGGATACGACTCTTCGGTTGAGCGCGCGGCGGGAAGCCACCTGACGCTCTCGGCGATTGGCCATGTGAAGCAACTCGGTGCCGACGATAGCGAAACAGGGCTGGCGCCGACCTATATGTGGTACCGCAAGGGCCGCGGCGAGACAGAGTTTAAGCTCGTGGGTGCCGATGGCAACCTCGCGGCTGGAACGGCCTCAAAGCTCGAGATTGACCTGACCGCAGACGATGACGGTGCGCAGTATTACTGCCACGTGGGATACAACGACGTGGGCCTCGACACCGGCACGACGCTCGTGAATATCGAGGCCGAGGAGACGGCGCCCACAACGGTGAACGCCACCCCGATCCGCACGCGCCGCCTGTTCTCACAGGCAAGTGCGGGCGCCAAGAAGTTCCTGGACCATACGCTGGTAAACACCGCCGGCCCAACCGATTCCGAAGGCTCAAAGGACCCCGAGACTCCTGAGACCCCGACGAACCCGGACAAGCCCAAGTCCGACAACGGAGCTAAGACCGACACCAAGGTCAAGACTACGACCACAGCGAAGAACCTCGCAAACACCGGCGACCAAACATTCGCCCTAGTCGCCACCGCAACAGCAGCGGGAGCAACGCTCGTAGTGATAGCCCTCATCATGCTGATCAAGCGCCGCAAGACCCACTAGTAGCCAGTCGAACATATCGACAACCCAAAAACCCGGGTAGCCAAAAAACAGGCCACCCGGGTTTTCTGTTGAGTGGAGACTCCGCAAGCGGAAACTGCATCCCACAATTAGCGCCCGGAACGGGACACATTTTCCGTCAAGCCCTCATCCGGAAAATCCATCCCAGTTTGAGCGCCCAGACCGGGACGCACTTTCCCAAAGGGTCCTCAACGGGAAACTGCGTCCCATAATTAGGCCGAGAAATGGGATGAACTTTCCCAATGAGAGCCAACCGGAAACCACGTCCCAGAATCAGCCCCCAAAGTGGGACGCACTTTCCCAACGAGCCTCAACCGGGGTAGCGCGCACAGTCGTGGTGTAAGAAGCAAGGGAGGGCCATCGCCTAGAATCGTCAGTGCCTAGATATTCGACGAAAGGAAAGACGATGGCCCACAGCGACATTCTATCCCAG
>CABUVB010000130.1 GCA_902494815.1 uncultured Collinsella sp.
CTTGCCCGCGCGCTCGAACTCGCTGGCTACCAGGTTGTGAGCCTGCGCGAGCCGGGCGGTACCGCCATCAGCGAAAAGATCCGTGCTCTGCTGCTCGACCCCGCCAATACGGCGATGGGAGACACCTGCGAGTTGTTGCTCTACGAGGCCGCGCGCGCCCAGCTGGTGCACGAGGTCATCGCGCCTGCCCTTGCTGACGGCAAGGTGGTCCTGTGCGACCGCTTCTACGATTCCACAACTTGCTATCAGGCGTTTGCCGATGGCCTCGATCGCCAGATAGTACGCGATGCCAACAACCTGGCCGTCGCGGGGACGCACCCGGCGCTCACGCTCGTCTATCACATCACGCCCGAGCAGGCGGCGCTGCGCATGGCAGCCCGTGGCGCGGCAGATCGCATGGAGGCTAAGGGCATGGTCTTCCAAGAGCGTGTCTACCAGGGATTTTGCGCCATTGCCGCCGAGGAACCAAACCGCGTAAAGCTCATCGACGCGACCGCGACCATCGAGGAAGTCTTCGAGAAGACGGTCGAGCAGGTTCGCGCCTACGGCCTCGATATTTCCCAGGACGCCGTCACCGCCGCGCTTGCCCAGGAGGCCGAGTAACATGGCCCCCGCTCAGGCAAGCCTGCTGGCCAAGCTCGACACCCAAGAGCGCGTGCGCGACTTTTTGACCAACGCCGTCGCCAGCGGTCGCGCATCGCACGCCTACCTGTTTTTGGGCGCGCCCGGCGCGGGCAAGCTCGACGCCGCGTGGGCGCTCGCCCAAGCCTTCCTGTGCGAGCAGGATGGCTGCGGCTCATGCGATAGCTGCGTGCGCGTCGCCCGCCATACGCACCCCGACGTGCACTATTACACGCCCGAGAGCGCCACGGGCTACCTCATCGCCCAGACCCGCGAGCTGCTCGATGACGTGCCTCTGGCGCCCATCCGTGCCAAGGCCAAGGTCTACATCATCGACCGGGCCGAGCAGCTGCGCGCCAACACCGCCAACGCACTGCTCAAAACACTCGAGGAGCCGCCCGAGGGCGTTATGTTTATCTTGCTGGGCACCTCGGCAGACGTGATGCTGCCCACCATCGTGAGCCGCTGCCAGTGCGTGCCGTTTCGGCTGGTGTCGCCCGCCGTCGCCGCGCAGGCCGTGAGCCGCGCCACCGGTCAGGACCCTGCGCGTTGCCGCATGGCCGTCGCCGTAGCGGGAAGCCCCACGCGTGGCATCGAGTTCCTCAAGAGCGCCGAGCGCCAGGACGCCCGCCGTCAGATGGTTCGCGCCATCGATTCGCTTATCGCCGCCGACGAGGCCGACGTGCTCAGCCGCGCCAAGTCACTCATCGTCGCCGTTAAGGCGCCGCTCGCCGAGGTCAAGTCCACGCAGGAAAAGGTGCTCGAGCAAAACGCCGACTACCTGTCGCGTGGAGCATTGAAGCAGCTTGAGGACCGCAACAAGCGCGAACTCAACGCGCGCGAGCGTTCGGGTATCATGGAAGCGCTGGCGAGCACGCGGACGCTCATGCGCGACGTGCTGCTGACGCTTCAGGACGAGGCGGCCGACGTGGTGAACGAAGACGTGCGCGACACGATCGGTCGGCTTGCTGCCGCGACCAATGTTGCGGGTGCCACGCGGGCGCTCGAGGCAGTCGCGACCGCCGAGCGCAACATCGCCAGAAACGTTACTCCCCAGCTGGCCATCGAGGTCATGCTGTTCGATATCAGGAAGGCACTGAAATGCCGTTAGTCGTACCCGTTAAGTTTACCTACGCCTCGCGCGACCTGTGGTTCGATCCGCAGGATCTGGATATCCTCGAGGCCGATTATGCCATTTGCTCCACCGAGCGCGGAACCGAGATTGGCCTGGTCACGGCCGATCCCTTTGAGGTGCCGCAAGACGAGATCGGTCAGCCGCTCAAGCCCGTGCTGCGCGTGGCGAGCGACATCGACCTCCAGCTTGCCGACGACCTGGCCATCCAGGGCGACGAGGCCATGGTCGACTTCCGCCGCCTGGTCAAGGAGCTCGACCTCGAGATGAAGCCGGTGGGCGTCGAGTACCTGTTTGGCGGCGAGAAGGCCGTGTTCTACTTTGCGGCCGAGGAGCGCGTCGATTTTCGCCAGCTCGTCAAGGATCTGTCCTCGACGCTGCACATTCGCGTCGACATGCGCCAGATCGGCGTGCGCGACGAGACCCGCCTGGTGGGCGGCTATGCCCAGTGCGGACAGGAACTCTGCTGCACGCGCTTTGGCGGACAGTTTGAGCCCGTCTCGATTCGCATGGCAAAAGAGCAAGACCTGCCGCTCAATTCCTCCAAGATCAGCGGCGTGTGCGGTCGTCTGATGTGCTGCCTGCGCTACGAGTTCGAGGCCTACAAGGACTTTAAGAGCCGTGCGCCCAAAAAGAAGACGCTCATCGATACGCCGCTTGGCAAGGCGCGTATCCAGGAGTATGACACGCCGCGTGAGCAGCTGGTGCTGCGCCTGGAGAACGGCAAAGTCTTTAAGGTCAACCTAGCCGATATGACGTGCTCGGAGGGCTGCAAAAAGAAGGCCGCCGAGCAGGGCTGCAACTGCCGCCCCGACTGCGTGACGCGCGACGTGCTCGAGCGCATCGAGTCGCCCGAGATGCGCCTGGCGCTCATGGAGCTCGATCGCGAAAACGGCGTCGATGTGGGCGATGGCCTGTCGAGTGCCGACCGTCTGGCCGGCACGGCGATGCCCAAGCGCCGTCGTCGCGATGCTGAATCCGATGCTCGCGCCGGTCAGGGTCAGGGCGAGGGCCGTGGCCGCGGAAAAGGCCGCGGTAAGGCCGAGACACCCGAGGCCGAGGGGGCGGCCGATGGCCGTCGCCGTCGCAAGCGCGCGGGCTCGGGCGATGCTACCGAGGTTGCAGCCGCGGGCAAGAACGCCTCTCGCGAGCGCGAGGTTCAGCAGCCCCAGCAGCAGAATCGCGGCGGCGGCATGAACTCCACACGTCGCCGCCGCCGTCATCTGTCGAGCGAGGAGCGCGAGGACGCCTTCCGCGCCGCAGCTGCTCGCGAGGCCGGTGCCGCTTCCAAGGGCGCCTCGGCCTCCGATGCGCCTGTCGACAAGAGCGGCAAGTCACGTGGCGAGGAGGAGCGCGCGCCGCGTCCGCGCCGTCGCCATTCCTCGGGCGCGCAACAGAAGCCCTCAGTGCCCTCCGTGGCCGATCAGGTCTCGGATGGCGAGGTCAAGGTCACGCGCCGTCGTCCCGGGGATGGCGGGGGAGCGGCTGCCAAGGCTTCGCGTGGCGCCGCTCGCGACGAGCGCGAGCCGCGCGAGAATCGCGGTGGCGAGGGCTCGGCCGACCAGGGTCAAAAGCGCCGTCGCCGTCGTCGTTCCCGCAAGCCGCGCCAGGATGGTGGCGAGGGCTCGACCCCGTCTTCGTCCGCACCACAACCGCCCGCCGGCGAATAACGCCCGCGAGCGGATTTAACCCGCCTTGCCCCGAGCGCATCGGGGTATCATAGCGCCGAATCAACAACCCTCCCTGCGATCGAGCGTAGGGAGGGTTGTGTCTTGAAGAGCCATCTGAACATATTGAGCCGTCTGCAGAGTGCCGGTGCCCTACCGTTTGCGGACGAATTGCTACCGTTTGCCGAGCGCGCGACGTACGAGGCGCTCGAGGCATTGTCGCCAACACGATGTACCGGCTGCGAGCGCGCCGGTGCGCTTATTTGCCAAGACTGCCTGGCCGCGCTCACGCTCATCGACCCACGTCATAGCTGCACCCGATGTGGCGCCCCGTTTGGGGATTTGCTGTGCACTGAGTGTTCGGTCGAGGGCACGTCTTCGGCAATGGCGGAGGCGCTCGACCGCTGCCTGGCGTGCGCCGTCTATGCGCATCCGCTGCCGCGCATCATTAAAGCGTACAAGGATGCGGGCGAGCGACGTCTGGCTCCGTATCTGGCGGAGCTGCTCTACGACACCGCCCTGCATGCCCAGGTCGTAGCTCCCGATCGCTACGGAGGCGTGCTTTCCGGTGCGGATGCGGTGGTGTTTGTGCCTGCGACGGCGGCAGCGTTTCGGCGGCGTGGTTTTGATCATATGGAGGCTATTGCGCGCCCATTTTGCGAGCTGTCGGGTGTTCCTCTGCTCGATGCTCTCGTCAAGTACGGGCATGGCGACCAGCGCGAACTCGGTCGTGAGGAGCGCCGCGAGCGTGCCCGAGGTATGTACGAGACGGTTGAGGACGTGCACGGCCGCCGCCTGCTGCTTATCGACGACGTTATCACCACGGGTGCGACGATGGCAGCGGCTTCGGCGGAACTCAAGCGCGCCGGTGCCACGGCCGTTGATGGCCTCGCTATCGCACGCGTTTGGTAGGGGTGGTTCAGATGGCAATAAAGATCGGGCAGCGTGGCAAGCCTGCAAGCGAGCAGCTGGCTGCTTCCGTAATTCTGACGGGCGCCTCGGCGCTACGCATGATGCGCGCCGAGCGCCGACAAATGGGTTACATCAGCTGGAGGGACCTCAGTCCCGATGAAGAGTGCCGTGTGCTGCGCGCGTCGTCGCCCTCGACCGAGGACATCTATCTTCCCGACTTGGTGCGGATTGGGGCCGCAAGCGGCGAGGTGCAAGAAGATCTTTGCTTGCTGGTGGGATCTGCGGCGCAGCGCCGCCGCATGCCTGGCGTGGGCTGGTCCGTATGCTCTGGGTTGCCCGCCGGCTCGATTCTAGAGGTGGAACCAGGGGTGTACAGTCTATCTCCCGAGGCCCTTTGTGTTGCCGTCGCCCGCGAGGTCGGCTGTATCCAGGCATTTGCCCTGGCCCAGGAGCTGTGCTCTAAGATTTCGCTGAGTGACCGCGGGCAGTATCTACCTCCCTACACATCGCCTGTCGTGAACAAATTGGCAAAGGACAAAGACCAGCCGCCAGATGTCGGTTACTTTGAGGTCGAGTCCGTGCTGACACCCGATCGCCTGGTAGATTACCTCGCGGCATGCAAGGGGAACGCGGCCAAGCAGCTGCGGCGTCTGTGCCCCTATCTTTCGGAAAACCTGCGCTCGCCCATGGAGTGCATCACGCTCTCTCTGTTTTCGCTTCCGTTTTCCTATGGCGGATTTGCCTGCGGTCCCTTTAAGACCGACTACAAGATCGAGTTCGATGACCGCGCGCGGGCAATCTCGGGGATGCCGCATGCAGTTTGCGATGCGTATCAGGAAGCAGCCCAGTTTGACCTGGAATACAACGGTGAGCTGGGCCATTCCTCCCGGAGGGGACGTATCCATGATGAAA
>CABUVB010000131.1 GCA_902494815.1 uncultured Collinsella sp.
CCCTGCGTCGCCTGCTAAGCATCCCCGACAACTACCGCGTCCTGTTTTTGCAGGGCGGCGCCACGCTGCAGTTTGCGGGCATCCCCATGAACCTCATGCGCCGCGGCCGCGCCGGCTACGTCGTGACCGGCAACTTTGCCAACAAGGCGTACAAGGAGGCCGCCAAGTACGGCGAGGCCGTGCTGCTCGCGAGCTCCGAAGACACCAACTTCGACCGCATCCCCGACATGGCCGACATCAACGCGCGTATTGCCGCCGAGGCTGCGGGCGACGGGCTCGACTACGTCTACATCTGCCAGAACAACACCATCTTTGGCACCATGTACCACGAGCTGCCCAACTGCGGCGACGTACCGCTGGTCGCTGATGTCTCGAGCTGCTTTCTGTCGCAGCCGCTCGACGTCGAACGCTACGGGCTCATTTACGCCGGCGCGCAGAAAAACGCCGGTGCCGCGGGCGTGACCGTGGTCATCGTGCGCGACGACCTTATCGCCGAAGGCCCGGCCTATGCGCAGACGCCGCAGTACATGGACCTTAAGACCCAGGCCGCCAAGGGCTCCATGCTCAACACGCCCAACACCTTTGGCATCTACGTGTGCGGCAAGGTGTTCCGTTGGGTTGAGCAGACCGGCGGACTTGCCGCCATGGCCGAGCGCAACTGGACCAAGGCTAACCTACTCTACGACCTGCTCGAGCACAGCGAGCTGTTCCATGGCACCACACAGGCCGACAGCCGCTCCATCGCCAACGTCACCTTCCGTACCGGCGACGCCGACCTCGACGCCGCCTTTGTCGCAGGCGCGGCAGAGCACCAGATCCAAAACGTCAAGGGCCATCGCCTCGTCGGCGGCATGCGCGCCAGCGTGTACAACGCCGTCACCATGGAGGACGTGCGGGCGCTGGCCACGTACATGAAGGACTTCGAAGCGCAGCATAGTTTGAGTCCGCGATCTAACTAGCCCGCAACACGCGGGCCGACCAGCCACCTCAGACCACCCTGTTTAGATTAAAACCTGCTAAGGAGTTTTTCCATGCGCAAGATTAAGACCATCGACGACATCACTAAAGACGGCAAAGTCGAGTTTGGCGAGGGCTACGAGTTCGTGGGCACCGCCGAGGAGGCCGACGCGATCCTGATGCGCTCGACCGACCTGCACGGCTACGAGCTGCCCGAGGGCATCCGCGCCATCGCCCGCTGCGGTGCCGGCGTCAACAACATCCCCGTCGAGGAGTACGCCAAGAAGGGCGTTGTCGTCTTTAACTCCCCCGGCGCTAACAGCAACGCCGTTAAGGAGCTCGTCCTAGGCATGCTGGTGCTCTCGAGCCGCGGCGTGGTGCAATCGATGAACTGGGTGCGCGACAACGCCGACGACCCCGAGATTCAGGTCGATGCCGAGAAGGCCAAGAAGGCCTTTGTGGGCCGCGAGCTCAAGGGCAAGCGCATCGGCGTCATCGGCCTGGGCAACGTGGGCTCCAAGGTCGCCAACGCCTGTGTCGATCTGGGCATGGACGTCTACGGCTACGACCCGTTCATTTCCGTCGAGCACGCGTGGGTGCTGAGCCGCGAGGTGCAGCGTGTGGGCACGCTCGAGGATCTCTGCCGCGGCTGCGACTACCTCACCGTACACGTGCCCAGCAAGGCCGACACCATCGGCATGATCAGCACCGAGCAGATTAACCTGCTGGCACCCGACGCCGTGCTCATCAACTACGCACGCGAAACCATCATTGACGAGGACGCCGTCGACGCCGCCCTGCGCGAGGGCAAGCTCAGCTGGTTTAGCTGCGACTTCGCCACGCCCAAGACCGTCAAGATGCCCAATACGTTTATCACCACGCACTCGGGCGCCGGCACCGGCGAGGCCGAGGCCAACTGCGCCGATATGGCCATCAGCGAGCTCAAGGATTACCTGGAGAACGGCAACATCGCACACAGCGTCAACTATCCCGCCTGCAGCATGGGCAAGGCGCGCGCCGCGAGCCGCATCGCCTGTCTGCACGCCAACGTGCCCAACATGATCGGCCAGATCACAGCCATTCTCGCCAAGGACAACGCCAACGTGCAGCGTATGACCAACGAGTCCGCTGGCGAGAACGCCTACACCATGTTCGACACCGATGAGCACCTGGACAGCAGCACCATCGAGGCGCTCAAGCAGATTCCGTCGATGTATCGCGTGCGCGTAATCAAATAGCGCCGGCTGATCTGACGGGCAGTTCCCCATGTGGCCTGCCCGTTACTGACATTGAATGCCCGCGGGGGCGCCTTTCGCATGAGAGGCGCCCCCGTTTTTGTAAGCACTCCATTAAATGCACCGAGCCGCTTCTTGGCATACAATCTGTATGTTGACCTAACTATCTGTGAGGTGCCTATGGTTGATACAGATTTTGCTTGGCGGCTTACGCAAAGACTCGTGCGGATCGACAGTTCCGACCCAGGTGCGTATGAGGGCGAGATTGAACGCTATATCAAAGCGTTGGTTGAGGAACGGTTAGCGCAGCTGAGCCATCCGGTACTCGATGCCGTGCAAATTGCAGAGCTCGAAGTACTCCCCGGGCGCCGCAACCTTATGGTCACCGTGCCGGGACTGGGCGACGAGGCGCGGCTGGTCTATATCTGCCACATGGATACCGTTACCTTGGGCGACGGCTGGGACGCGGACATTACGCCGCTCGGGGCGGTCGTGCGCGACGGCAAGCTCTACGGCCGCGGTGCCTGCGATATGAAGGGTGGCCTGGCCTGTGCCATTGCCGCACTGGTCCATACGCTCGAGCGCGTGGCGGCGGATGGCGCGCTGCCCCGCCGCGGCTTTTCGCTCATCTGCTCGGTCGACGAGGAAGACTTTATGCGAGGCTCCGAGGCAGCCATCGATGCCGGCTGGGTCGGTTCGCGCGAATGGGTGCTGGACACCGAGCCCACCGACGGACAGATCCAGGTGGCGCACAAGGGGCGTACGTGGTTCGAGATTGAAATGGCTGGCGTGACGGCGCATGCGAGCCAGCCGTGGAAGGGCGCGGATGCCGTCGCCGCCATGGCCGAGGTCGTGTGTTCACTCCGTCGCGCGTTTGTGGCGCTGCCCGCGCACGATGAGCTGGGGTCTTCGACCATCACGTTTGGCCAAATCGAGGGCGGATATCGCCCCTATGTCGTGCCCGACCGCGCCAAAGTCTGGGTCGACATGCGTCTGACCCCGCCGACCGATACGGCCGCCGTGACGCGCATGGTAGAGCAGGCCATCGCCGTCGCCGAAGCCGCCGTTCCCGGTTGCCATGGCAGCTACACCGTGACGGGCGACCGCCCCGCCATCGAGCGCGACCCGAACTCTCCCCTTCTAGCAGCGCTCAAGCGTGCTGCCGATGACGTGACGGACGCGGACACGACCGTCGGCTTCTTTACCGGCTACACCGACACCGCCGTCATTGCCGGCAAGACAGGTAACCGCAATTGCATGAGCTACGGTCCCGGGTCGCTCGCGCTCGCGCACAAGCCCAACGAATATGTGCCCCACGCCGATATCGTTCGTTGTCAGCAGGTGCTAATCGCGCTCGCCGATAACGTGCTCTGGAGCGCGGATAGCCAAGTTGGGGCATAATATGCCGCGAACAAACCGACTCGCGCGTTAGGACCGCCCATGAAAGCACTTCCGTTTCCCTGCATCCGCCCGGCTCAGGACCGCGTGCTCGAAGCGCTGCCGCAGATGGGCGGCATCTTGAGCGGCAACGACGCCCTGCGCGGCGCCATTGCCGATGGCCTGATGCTCAAAGACCCGGGTGCGGCGTATTACGTGTACGAATGCTCGGGCGAGCCGGGACGCGTGACGGGTGTCGTGGCGATTTGCCCGACGAGTGTACTTGCGGGCGGCAAGGGCGATGCCAGCGCTGACGTGGCCGCCGCTGCGCACGCGATCGCCGAGCTCAAAGTTCAGCCGCGCCCCGTGTCGCTCGCCTACGAAGCCTCGCCCGTCATGGATATCATCCTCGGCGCCGCAAAAGAGGGCGCTTCACTCTATGCCGTCACCGCCCCCGCCGGCATTACGCACCGCGTGTGGGAGGTCAAGCGCGAGGACGCCGTCGGCGCCATCCGTGCCATGCTCGACCAGGCGCCGGAGCCGGCACTGGCCGACGACCCCGCCTACGCTGCCGCGCTGGTCGGGGCATCACAGCTCCTGGCCGACGATGCCCGTGCCGCCGGCACCTACACGGGCAAAGAGCCGTTCAACTTTGCTGTAGCCGTGCTGTTCCCCGCCGCGCAGGTCAGCGGCGGCGTGCCGCAGGTTCCGACGGGTCTGCTCACGCACCAGGTCGCACGGTTCTAGCAAGACCAAACCGCCCGGCACAAAAATCGGCAGCTCAACAAACAGGGGGCGGAGATGCAGCAGGTGCATGCATCTCCGCCCCTTTTGCGTCGAGAAGTTATGCCGGCGACCCGAGCCGCCACGCTCGCGTTATCCGCGCTGCGGACCTGCAGTAGCCACAAGCGGTTCAAGGCCCAGCTCGCGTGCGTAATCCTCCTGCGTAAAAATCTCAATCAGCTCAAACGTGTCGGATTCGTCGTCAAACGCAAAGTGCAGCACCGAGCAGTTGCCCGACACACGGTCGCGCTCGTCGGCCGCCGCGCCCTTCACGTGGTCCATGAACTCCTTGATGGCAGAGCCATGGCTTACCGCGAGCACGCACGTATGGTCCGGACGCTGCATAAGCTCGGTCAACGTCGCCACCATGCGCTCGCGCACCTGCATCTGGCCCTCGCCGCCAAACTGGCGATAGAAGTCGCGCCACGGGCGCTCAGGCATGAGCACCACGCGCTCGGCCTCAAAGTCGCCAAAGAACCACTCACGCAGGCCGTCCAGGCGCTCGTACGCCAAGCCCGGCCACAAGTTGGCGATAGTCTGCTCGGTGCGATGAAGCGTGGAGGTGTAGGCATGATCGGGCTCAATGCCGCGCGCACGTAAAAACATGCCGGCGCGCGCCGCCTGGTCGCAACCCAACTGCGTAAGCGGCGAGTCACTCCACCCCTGAATGATACGCTTAAGGTTGAATATCGTCTGTCCATGACGGACCAGATACAGATCTTTATTCATAGGGGTCCTTTCGTTCGTTACCAACCCAAGAGCGAAAACGCCCCGTCGCAATAGCCAAAATGAAGCACGGCACCGTTGTCGGGTAG
>CABUVB010000132.1 GCA_902494815.1 uncultured Collinsella sp.
CCTTGAGGAGTGCGCGTTTGGCGGCTTGGTGCCGCGCGTGGTGGCGGACCTTGAAGGGCCGGCGGGCGCCATGCGCGGCATCGCGAGCTCGCTGGCCGCGGCTCGATTGCCGCTCGTGGCGATCGTCGCCTGCGATATGCCGTTTGTCTCGCCGGAACTCATCGGCGCGCTTGCCGATCGTGTTGAGGCCGAGGCGCTCGACGTGTGCGTGCCGCGCGAGGAGCGGGGGATTGAGCCGCTTTGCGCCGTCTGGCGCCGTGACGCGTGTGCGCCGGTTGCCCAAGAGCTGCTCGCTTGCGACCGCCAGCGCATTCGCTGCCTGATCAATCGCGTTCAGGCCGGTTATATGGATGAGCCGCAGATCGTTAAGGCCGCGGGCTCGACGCTCTGCTTCGAGAACGTCAATACGCCCGAGGAGTTTGCGGCGGCCGAGTTGCTCGCCTAGACGATTGGAGTTGCCATGTCTCACGATATTTGCCCCGATACCGGGGAACCTTGCACTTGCGATGGGTCCGAGCCTTGCACCTGCGGCTGTGGCGGCTGTGGACATACTGCGGAAGAGGAAGCGGCCGCCGCGGCGTATCGCGAGTCGCACCGCGAGGCCTCGTTTGGCGATGCCCCTGATCACGAACGCAAGATCATCGTTTCGTTCGATAGCACCTTCGATGTGATGGAATGCGAGCAGCTGTGCCTGGATGCCGGCGTGCCCGGGCGCATCATGCCGCTGCCCGGCTCCATCACCGCCGGCTGCGGGCTGTGCTGGGCCATGCCGTTCTCGGGCGACGCCCTCGCCGCCTTCCGCGCTGCTACCGAAGGCCGCATAACCCCCGCCGACTACCATCAGCTCGTCCTCTAACCACCAGCACCACCACAAAGGTGCCTGTCCCCAATGTGGTGGTTTGGAACACGTGGACGAAACAGGTTTGAAACACGGGTTTTGCACGTCAGGCACTCAAAAACGTTTCTACCTGCATCGTAATCAAAATGAAACATCTGCTCGTCGGCTTATGCGAAACTTTGCCGCAACAGTGCGATATTATCCATACACGATAAAGCTCGCGGCGTATAGGGTGCCGCGACCAACATTTTTCGTTTCCCATCATTGGAGGAAGCATGAGCTACACGCAGAAAGTTCTCGACGAGCTCAAGGCCCGCTATCCCGAGCAGCCTGAGTTCATCCAGGCCGCGACCGAGATCCTCGGCACCATCCAGCCGGCGCTCGACGCCCATCCCGAGTACGAGGAGGCCGCCCTGCTTGAGCGCCTCGTCGAGCCCGAGCGCATCGTTATGTTCCGTGTCCCCTGGGTCGACGACCAGGGCAAGGTTCAGGTCAACCGCGGCTACCGCGTCGAGTTCAACTCTGCCATTGGACCCTACAAGGGCGGCCTGCGCTTTAACCCGACGGTCACCCTGGGTATGCTCAAGTTCCTGGGCCTGGAGCAGATCCTCAAGAACAGCCTGACCACCCTTCCCATGGGCGGCGGCAAGGGCGGCTCCGACTTTGACCCCAAGGGCAAGTCCAACAACGAGATCATGCACTTCTGCCAGTCCTTCATGACCGAGCTCTATCGCCACATCGGCCCCAACACCGACGTTCCCGCCGGCGACCTGGGCGTTGGCGGCCGCGAGGTTGCCTACCTGTTCGGTCAGTACAAGCGCCTGACCAACGAGTGGACCGGCGTCCTTACCGGCAAGGGCCTCTCCTTTGGCGGCTCGCTCGCCCGTACCGAGGCCACCGGTTACGGTCTGGCCTACTTTGTGGACGAGTACCTCAAGAGCCGCGGTGACTCCTTCGAGGGCAAGAACGTCGTCGTTCACGGCTCCGGCAACGTCGCTATCTACGCGGTCCAGAAGGTCACTCAGCTCGGTGGCAAGGTGCTCGCCTGCTCCGATACCCACGGCTGGGTCGAGGATCCCGACGGCATCGACTACACCGTGCTCGAGCACATCTACAACAAGAAGCGCTCTGGCCACGACAAGGGCGTTACGCTCGCCATGTACGTTGACGAGAAGCCCAACGCCGTGTGGCACGAGGGCGACGGCCGCGGCGTGTGGCAGCTTCCCTGCGATATCGCTCTGCCCTGCGCTCGCGAGAACACGCTGCTGCTCGAGGACGCCCAGGCACTCGTCGCCAACGGCTGCAAGGTGGTCGGCGAGGGCGCGAACATGCCCACGACCATCGAGGCCACGACTTACTTCCAGGAGAACGGCGTCGCCTTTATGCCCGGTAAGGCTGCCAACGCCGGTGGCGTGCTCGTGTCCGGCCTGGAGATGAGCCAGAACGCCGAGCACCTGTCCTGGACCTTCGAGGAGGTCGACGGCAAGCTCGAGCAGCTCATGCGCGGCATGTTCCACAACGTGGACGACACCGCCAAGGAGTACGGCCAGGAGGGCAACTTTGTCATGGGCGCCAACATCGCCGGCTTCCTGAAGGTCGCCGACGCCATGCTCGCCCAGGGCGTCTGCTAAATCTTCGCTCGACATAGCATGCGATAAGGCTCCCAGCCATTCCGGCTGGGAGCCTTTTTCTATGGTGGCGAGGGCTGTGCGCCCTCGTTTGGTACACTTAGGGGTACTGGACAAGTGGAGAGATGGGGGAGAACGTGCTCAAGTTCGGTACCTACGTCCGTGTTGGAAACGCGGCCGAAGCCTATGAGCTCTTACAGAAGAACCGCAACAATAAGATTGTGGGCGGCGGCATCTGGATGCGCCTGGGTTCGCGTCGCGTGGCGACGGCGATTGACCTTTCGGCCTGTGGACTCGATCAGATCGAGGAGACCGAGACCGAGTTTCGCATCGGTGCCATGTGTACCCTGCGCCAGCTCGAGCGCCATGCCGAGCTCAACGCGCTTGTCAACCATGTCTTTGAGTTCGCCGTCCACGATATCGTGGGCGTGCAGCTGCGCAACACCGCCACGGTGGGCGGCAGCATCTACGGTCGCTTTGGTTTCTCGGACGTGCTCTCGGCGTTCCTGGCGCTCGATTCGTACGTTGAGCTGACGGGGGCCGGCCGTGTGCCGCTCGCCGAGTTCGTGGACATGGGCTATGTGCGCGACGTGATCGAGCATGTGGTGGTCGTTAAGCACGATTACCGCGCAAGCTATGAGGCCGTGCGCAAGGCCGCGACCGACTTCCCCTCCTTAAACGTCACCGCCGCCTGGTGGGACAACAGCTGGCATGTCACTGTGGGTGCCCGCCCGTTGCGTGCGACCCTGCTGCAGGGCGAGGCATGCGGCCTTACCGCCGGGCAACCTTCCGAGGACGAGCTGCGCGCCCTTGCCGCGTCCGTACGCGCGCTGAGCTACGGCACCAACCTGTGGGGCTCGGCCGACTATCGCCGTCGCATCTCGGCCCCGCTGGCGATTCAGGCTGTGCGCCGCGCCGCCGGCATCGAGCTTTCTGCCGCGCTTGCCCGCGAGCTCGAGACCGTGCAGGTCCCCAAGTTTGCCACGGACGAGTATTCCTGCCGCCGCGTGCCCGGCGTCGATTCTAGCGAGGTGCGCTAATGGCTGCCAAACTCATCGATCTTTCCTTTACGCTCAACGGCCGCAAGGTCAAGGTTCAGATTGCCCCCGATACCATGCTCTTTGCGCTGCTGCGCGAGCAGGGCTGCGCGTCGGTGCGCTGCGCCTGTGAGACCAGCAACTGCGGCCTGTGCACGGTGTGGCTCGACGGCGACCCGGTGCTGAGCTGCTCGGTTCCCGCCGCTCGCGTCGAGGGCCACACCATCACCACGCTCGAGGGCCTCAAAGCCGAGTCTGAGGCGCTGGCCCGTGCGATGGCTGCCGAAGGCGCCGAGCAGTGCGGTTTTTGCGCCCCCGGCCTCATCATGAACGTGCTGGCGCTTGCCCGCGCCGCCAAGGAGGACCCGAGCCTCGTCGCCACGCGCGAGGAGCTATCGCGCCAGCTTGCCGGCAACCTCTGCCGTTGCAGCGGCTACGAGAGTCAGCTGCGCGCCATCGTCCGCTTTCTCAACGAGTCCGGCGTGAAGGTGGGCTTCGAGATGCCCGAGCTGCCCGTCAACGACACGAGCTCCGACGGTGTCGCGTACAAGCAGATTACCCACAAGCAGCCCAAGAAGGACTCGAAGGCACTGCTCGAGGGTCGTCCCGTCTACACGGGCGACCTGGTACCCGCCGGCGCACTCATCGTCAAACTCAAGCGCAGCCCGTATGCCCGCGCCAAGATCCGCTCCATCGATACGTCGCGCGCCCTGAAGGTGCCCGGTGTGGTGGGCGTCTACACCTACGAGGACGTGCCCCAGCGCCGCTTTACCATCGCCGGCCAGAGCTATCCGCAGCCGAGTCCTTACGACCGCTTGATTCTTGAGAACCTCGTCCGTTACCAAAACGAGGAGGTGGCGATCGTCGCCGCCGAGACTGAGGAGGCCGCCGACAAGGCACTCAAGCTCATCAAGGTCGACTACGAGGTGCTCGAGCCGCTGCTCGACTTTACCCAGGCGCTCGATAACGACATCGTGGTCCACCCCGAGGGCGACGTGACCTTTATGTTCCCGCAGGGCGGCGACGTGTCTCGCAACCTGGTGTGCAGCGGTACCAGCGACTTTGGCGACTTGGACGAGGCCTTCGCCCAGAGCGACATCGTCTTCACCCGCACCTACACCAGCCAGGCAACCCAGACCGCGCCGATGGAGACCTTCCGTGCCTTCGCGACCACCGACGCGTTCGGCCGCATTTCGGTGACCACCTCTACGCAGGTGCCCTTCCACGTGCGCCGCATGGTCGCTCAGTCGCTCGATATCCCGCAGTCGCAGGTGCAGGTCATTAAGCCGCGCATCGGCGGCGGCTTTGGCTCCAAGCAGACGGGCTGCTGCGAGATCTTCGTGGCGTTCGTCACCCAGCAGACCGGCCGTCCGAGCTACTGCTGCTATACCCGCGAGGAGACCATCACCGCGGGCAACTCGCGCCACCAGATGCAGATGACCGTTAAGCTGGGCGCCATGAACGACGGCACCATCACGGCCATCGACCTGCACACGCTGTCCAACGCCGGCGCGTACGGCGAGCACGCCACCACGACGATCGGCCTCTCGGGCCACAAGAGCCTGCCCATCTACAACCACGTGAAGGCGAGCCGCTTTAGCTGGGACGCCGTCTACACCAACACCAACCGC